>PMLV01000276.1 GCA_003160635.1 Acidimicrobiaceae bacterium
GCCACCAAACCGCGCGGCCTCTTATTAGAACCATCACCAAAAAAGGCGGCCAGGACGGAGGCGGCACGGCTCCCCGGGACCGTGTCGGTCCCTAGTCCGGTCGACGCAGCGTCTCGGGCTTGGAGCAGTTCATCGAATGGGGGGACGCTCCTATGTTCTGTCAAGCCCGAGTCACGCTCGTTCAAGGAGCCGGTAAAGCTCCCGGGCGACGTAGCGCTTAAGACAACGTTTGATCTCCCGATTGCTCTTGCCCTCAGCTTTATCGCAGCGCCAAGCAGGACCGAACACGTCGCTTTCATGCCCTCTTCGACAAGCTCACCCGCAGTGATGTGATGTGGCGGGCATGAGTTGACGTGGCCACCAACCAAGGAGCCCCCGGCGTCGACGGTGTAACCATCGCTGACGTGCAAGGCGGGGGCACCGAGTCGGTGCGGGCCTTCCTCGACGGCCTCGTCGCAGAACTTCGAACCCGGTTCTTATCGGCCGAAGCCACTGCGGCGGGTCAACATCCCAAAGCCGGGCAAGCCGGGCGAGACCCGGCCACTCGGCATTCCCACTATCGCCGATCGGGTGATCATGACGGCAGCGAAGATCGTCCTCGAGCCGATTTTCGAATCTGACGTGATGAGGCCAGACGCCCACCGATGTCCTTCGGGAGGCGCGCGCGGAGACGCTCCGCCTTTGGAGCAAGGTAGAGTTCCGCTTGCTCGGTGACGAGCCGATCGAATAACGCCGGCGGGGCGCGAAAGGCGCCGCCGCCCGGCTTGTTAGCGGCGGTGCATGGCCTTGTTGACCTGCTCAAAGGCGAGGTAGGGTTCTTGGCCAGCTTGTGCTCTTGCGCGTTGTGCTCGTGCGGCGGGGAGCCCAATGAGCGGTGTTGACGGCAGGGGGAGCGGGGTATATTCTTGGACCAACTGGTCGGTATGTAAACGGGGGCGTGGCAAACGCAGAGCCCACCCAAGTTGTCCGTCTGCGGAAGCAATCAAGGAAGAAGGAAGGCACGGCAATTGTTGAAAGAATTTGTCGTTTCAGGCGATACGCACATTATTGAGCCCGTCGATCTGTTCAAGACGCGCCTTCCCAAGCAGCTGAGGGATCGGGCCCTCTGGGAAGAGGAATTCACGCTTGATGAGCCGCTGGTGCCAGGCGGGCATAGAGACTTCAAGAAATTGCACACCGTCGGATTCGACGGTTGGACGGTCTCCCAGTACCGGCAGTTCCCCGGGCCGACCCCCGATGGTGACCCTGAGCACATCCTCCGGGACATGGACCGTGACAGTGTCGACGCCTCCGTGATGTTTCCAAACCTGTCGCTGTTCGTCCTGTTCACCGACGACCATGAGCTGTCGATGGCCCACGCTCGGGTGTACAACGACTACATCATCGAGCGGTACCTGGCCTACAACGATCGGATGCGTCCGACGGCTGCCATCCCTATCACTGACATCGACGACGCGGTTGCCGAGATCGAGCGGGTCGCCCGTGCCGGATTGGGGGCGATCCTCCTGCCGGAGATACCTCCCATACCGTACTGGTCCAAGGAGTACGACCGGTTGTGGGCTGCCGCTCAGGCCAACGGGACGCCCGTGTTTATCCACGTGGCCACGGGAGGAGTGAGCGTCAAAGAAAACCAGTCCCAGACGGCCGCCAATGTCAAGGCGGTGATGGAAGCCGTCAACATGGGGATCAATCCGTTGGACGAGAGCATGCTCTCGAACCGGTCCATGGGAGCTGGCAATACCGCAGCGGACAGTCCGAAGGCCATTATCGCCGACCTCGTCAGCGGTGGTGCCTGCGAGCGGTTCCCGAATCTTCACTTCAACCTGATCGAGTTCAGCGCCGGTTGGCTGGTGTCGTATTTGGGCTCCATGGACAAGGCCTGGAGGAAGGGGACCGGCCAGGACGCCGACTGGTGGCTCGGCTTCTGGGACGACAGCCGGCCCCCCAATGACCAGCCGGCCATGGGGAGGCTGTTCAACATCAACTCAAGGTGGCCCTATCCGCTCAAGCCCAGCGAATACGTCCAGCGCCAGATCCATGTCCAGTTCGCCGACGACCCCGTCGCCGTCGCCGCCCGCCATATCACCGGGCTGACGACGATCATGTGGGGTAACGACTACCCGCACGCCGAAGGAACCTTCCTCGGCAGCGAGCAGTGCATCGCCGAGAACTTCGTCGGGGTTCCCGACGAAGACCGGGCGGCCATCTTGGGCGGCACCCTGGCCGACGTCGTGGGTTTTGATAAGAGCGTGAAGAAGGTTCGGGGAGTCCCGGCAACCGTCTGACCTGCAACCGCGGGGCTTCAGCATGACCCCGAGCTAGGGACTGCTAGATGGCGGCTATGCCGAGAAGGAAGAGATAAGACGGGTGGCTCGGATCTCGCCTCGCCCCATCGACGACTGGTCCTCAGCGATGCAGGACGCCCTCACTGCATTCCGTCCCCCCGGAAGTGGTGAGCCTTCTTCGCCGCCGGCCGAAGGACGTCCAAGGGCGGGGAATGCTCTCGGCACGTTCGCTTGCTATCCGGAGCTGGCCAAGGCGTACCTCACGTTCAATGGTCACATCTTGTTTGCGTCGAGCTTGTCAGCGAGGCAGCGAGAGCTCCTCATACTTAGGGTCGCGCTGCTGAGAAGATGCGAATATGAATGGGCGCAGCATGTGGTCCTTGGTGCCAACGCTGGCCTTACGTCCGACGAGATCGGTTGGATCGTGGAGGGGCCGGAGAGGCCCGACTGGGACGTGCTGGACCGGGCCATGCTCCGGGCGGTCGACGAACTGCTCGAGAGGGCAGAGGTCAGCGATTCGACCTGGGCGGAGTTGGCGCTCCATCTGGACGAACACCAGCTCATGGATCTCGTATTCACCGTGGGAGCCTACGAGACTTTGGCGATGGCATTTAAATCGTTCGGCGTCGAACCCGACGTCGACCTTGTCCCGCACCTTCCCGTCAACACCGGGGCTTGGGTTCGGGATGGTCTTCAACACAAATTGAAGGAAGGCCAGTAATGCCCCTCGCTGTCGTTACTGGAGGTGCATCCGGTATAGGGCGTTCCATCTGCCACCACTTGGCGAGACATGGGAACCCAGTCGCAATAGTGGACATCGATGGGGAGGGTGCGGAGCGAGTTGCGAAGGAATTGAGAGGAGATGGCGCCCGTGTATTGGCTTGCCGAGCCGACACAAGCGTCCGCTCCGACGTAGACCAGGCGATACAAATGGCACGGAGCGAGTTCGGTCCCGTGGGGATCCTGGTGACCAGTGCCGGCGTCGCTCAGTTCGAGCCCTTTGGCGAAATCACACTGGATTCATGGAACCGTGTGCTAGCGATCAACTTGACGGGCACATTTCATTGTGTTCAGGCTGCGCTTCCGGACATGGTTGAGGCCCGATGGGGACGTGTGGTGATGATCTCGTCCTCCAGCGCACAACGCGGTGCGCCTCGGATGGCGCATTATGCGTCATCGAAAGGCGGAGTGATCGCGTTGTCGAAAACGCTTGCCCTCGAATACGCGGCCTCTGGAATCACTGTGAACAACATCGCCCCCTCGAGCATCGATACTCCCATGGTCCACGAATGGCAAAGCGCCGGCACCCTGGGCCCTATTGAAGCAATGGCCCGCAATATTCCGGTCGGGCGCATCGGTACGGGTGACGATATCGCCGCAGCGTGCGCGTTTCTATGTTCGGAGGACGCAGGGTACATCACTGGCCAAACGATCAGCGTGAACGGCGGGTCTTATGTCACATAAATCAGGGACCTTGTTTCCAACCCCACCAGCGGCGACTGCCGGGACCTGCGCCACATCCGGGGCGGCACGACCAGTTGACCTTGATCATCTATTGAGGAGCAATGAACATGAGTATCCTGACTATCAATAGGCTGACGGACAGCATCGGGGCCGAGGTCGTAGGTGTGGATGCTGACCACCTTTTGAACGACGACTCGCTACCGGACCAGATCCTGCGGGCACTCGAGGAAAATGGGGTGCTCGTGTTTCCCAAACTAAGTCTCGACCCCGAGACGCAGGTCGCTGTCTGCCAGCAGCTAGGCGAGGTAGATCTCTCGACGGGACAGGAGCCTGGCATCATGCGGGTGACCCTTGACCCCTCCAAGAGTGCATCAGCCCTGTACCTGCGCGGAACCTTCAACTGGCACATTGATGGCTGTACCTTGCCCCCGGGCCAGAACCCAGCGGCAGCGACGGTCCTGACCGCAGTTGCGTTGGCTGAGCATGGAGGTCAGACGGAATTCGCGAGCACGTACAGTGCGTACGAATCCCTCATACCTGAGAAGAAGGACCGCTATGGCAAGCTCCGGGTGCGTCACACGGTCGCTGCGACACAACGTCTGTTGACACCGAACCCGACGCCCGAGCAGGAAGCGAGTTGGGCGGGCGGAGCGGCTCAAGAGCATCCGCTGGTCTGGCGGCAGCGCTCGGGTCGTTGTTCGCTGGTGATCGGCGCAACGGCGGAACGGGTTGTCGGGATGGACCGAGATGCCGGGCGGGCGCTGCTGGACGACCTGCTTGAGCGGTCGACGAGGCCGGAGCGTGTCTATCGCCACGAATGGTCAGTTGGCGACATGGTGATCTGGGACAACCGCGGTGCGCTTCACCGTGTGCAGCCCTACGAAGAAGATTCGCCGCGCGAGATGATTCGCACCAGTCTGCTCGGCGACGAGCCGATCAAATGACGGTGGGACCCATCCGATCATGACCCTTGGGCTCCGATTGCATGGCGGATCATCCTCCGGACTCACTGGCGAGAAGCGAAGTCTTCCGGGCTTTAGACGCTGAGATGGGCGGCGTGATGTATGGCGACGAAAAGGACGAGGGGACAATGTGAGTAACGTGCGAGAGGCGTTCTCCCGTCAACACACGCGCACCCTGGTGGGGTTGACGTTGATGGTCGCGCTGGTTGTCGTGGTTGTTCAGCAGTCGTGGAGTGGAGCGCCCGTCACCGCGAGCACGCTGCTGGAGTTCGTGCTCACAGGTGTCGCACTCGGGTCAATCTATGCCGTCGCCGCACAAGGCTTGGTCCTCACCTACGCGACATCAGGGGTGTTCAATTTCGCTCAGGGCGCAATGGGCATGTTCATGACGTTCGTTTACTGGCAACTCAAGGTGGACTTCGGGCTACCGACGGGGCTGGCCATGGGATTGACTGTCCTCGTCCTTGCACCACTTCTTGGTATGGCTGTCGAGCGCGTCCTCATGCGGCGCTTGGTGGACGCTCCGCTGGTCTCGCAGTTAGTGGTGACCATCGGCCTGATGCTCGGTCTCATGGGGCTGGCGGCAAGCATCTGGAACCCCAACACATCACATGTGATATCCACGTTCTTCGGAACCGACGGTTTCCACATAGGCCAGACCTTTATGCCGTGGTATCGCGTCATCACCATTGGGGCGGGCGTCGCTATCGGGATCGGACTGAGGTTCCTCCTCTACCACACGCGAGTCGGGGTGTCGATGCGAGCTGTCGTCGACAATCGGGAGCTGGTCATCCTCAACGGCGGGCGCCCGGCCCGGGCTTCGATGATCGCCTGGGGCCTCGGCGCATCGATGGCCGCACTGGCCGGGATTTTCTTGGCAGAGGAGTTGAACGCTCTCGACCCCCAGACCCTCACGCTCTTCATAATCGACGCGTTCGCGGCGGCAATCATCGCCCGGCTCAAGAGCTTGCCGATGGCCTACGTGGGTGGGTTGATCATCGGGTTTTCTATTTCGTTTCAGGAAACCTTCTTGTCATGGACGGGGCGGTGGGTTGCTGCCCAAAATGCCATACCGGCAGTGCTCCTCTTCGCCGCGCTCCTGTTCGTTCCTCACGGCCGCATCGAGAGCCGCCCAAAGCCTCGCCAGAACGCTGAACGGATTCCCTCTATGCGTTGGGCGTTGTTGGGCTTTGTTTCTCTATTCATCATATCGGTGATATGCGCTGCGGTGCTCAGCACACCGAACATCCGAAACATCATCGTGGCCATGATCACCGCTTTCATAATGCTCTCTTTGGTGCCGCTGACTGGGTGGGCAAACCAAATCTCGCTCGGCCAGATCACCCTCGTGGGCTGTGGTGCCTTCGCCTTGGCGGTGTGGGGACACTCCGGAAGCGTGCTTGGCCTGGTCATAGCCGCGGCCTTCGCAGTGCCGATCGGGCTTCTGATGGCTGGTCCGGCGCTTCGGTTGCAGGGCCTCTACCTCGCTCTGGCGACCATGGCGTTCGCTCGCATGGCCGAGTTTCTGTTCTTCGACCAGCCGAGCGTGTTCGGGGGCGCCAATCGGACGGTGACCCCCCTGTCGCTCTTCGGACTTGAGGTGAGCAACCCATTCAAGTTCCTAGGGATCTCGTTCCCAGAGGAAGCCGGTTTTCTGATATTCGTGACGGTGGCGTTCGGCATCATCGGCATGCTGGTGGTGTGGACACGGCGAGGATCCTTTGGTCGACGACTCGTCGCTATGCGTGACAGTCCCGCGGCATGCGTCACCCTAGGAATGAATCTGACGCGGACCAAGTTCGCAGTATTCGCTTACTCCTCTGCGATCGCCGGCCTTGCTGGGGGACTGTACGGCATCTTCTACGGCAGCGTCGGCACCACTGATTTCCAGGTCACAGTGGGGCTGCCGTTGCTGCTGCTCCTGGTCGTAGGAGGAGTAGCAACCGTAGCCGGTACCGTGTTCGGCGGGTTGGGGCTGACCACGTTTTCGTGGCTGACGGCTTCCTTTCCCAGCTCGACCCTCCTGCTGTGGTTCCAGGAACTCGGACCAGGCTTGGCAGGCATCGGCATCGGCCGCCAGCCCGATGGCGCGGTCGTCGAAATGAGCAAAAGGTTCCGGAGGCATTTTCCGCAAGCTGGCGAGCAGCCGACATTGGTCGAAGAGCGACCTCATGCTCCGTTGCCTGCACTCCCTGTTCGAAGCAACCCGAACGCCCCTGTCCTGGAGCTGCGGGGCATCAGTGTGCGCTTTGGAGGCCTGCTAGCCGTCCGGGATGTCAGCCTCGAGCTAGCGGACGGAACGATCAACGGCCTCATCGGGCCGAACGGAGCCGGCAAGACGACACTTTTCAACGTCGCGACAGGCCTCCAGGAGCCTGACACGGGGCGGATTGTCTTCGATGGCACCGACGTGACCGGTGCTCGGCCGTATCAACTCGCCCGGCTGGGTCTCGCGCGCACCTTTCAACGGTTGGAGACTTTCGGGTCGCTCACGGTGCGGGACAACGTGCGAGTGGCGGCCGAGATGCGCCGAAGCTGGTCGCATGACCGCTCATTTCGCCCAGACGCCGTGGCCGATACCGTCATAGAGCGTGTAGGGCTTCAGTCCGTGGCTTCGGTACGCGCAGACACGCTACCGACTGGAACCGCTCGGCTGCTCGAAGTGGCACGAGCACTAGTGACCCAGCCCCGAGTGCTCCTCTTGGACGAACCATCCTCGGGGCTCAGTGCCGCCGAGAGCCAGACGCTGGCAGCGCTCCTGCGCGAGCTGAGTTCGTCGGGCCTCACCATCCTCGTCGTAGAGCACGATATGGGGTTCATCATGGACCTCTGTAGCCGTGTTGTCGTGCTCGATGTTGGCGAGGTGATCGCGGATGGATATCCAGCCGAAGTGCAGACGGATCCAAAGGTACTCACAGCATATCTCGGCACAGGCGGCGAGCCCCGTGAGGCGGAGGAGTTCGGGCCCGTTGTGGTCCGAGAAACCGCTACGGAGGTAGGTGCGTTGGACAGCGAGGCGGGCGATGCCGCCGTCCCCGCATTTCAGATGTCTGGTGTCTCAGCAGGATACGGGTCCATCGACGTGGTGTTCGACATTGATCTCGTGGTTAAGCCCGGTGAGGTGTGCGCGCTACTTGGGCCTAACGGGGCTGGCAAGTCGACGGTTCTGAAAGTTGCCTCCGGGCAACTGCGACCGCACTCCGGGATCGTTACCATTGGTGGGCGCTCGATAGCTGATGTCCCGACAGATCGTCTCGTACGGGAGGGTCTCTGCGTGGTGCCGGAGGGACGAGGTGTGTTCCCGAACTTGACCGTCCTTGAGAACCTCAAGATGGCAAGCTACGCGGGCGCCGATCTCGAACACATCTTGGACATCTCGTTCCAGCGCTTTCCCATCCTAGGGACACGCGCTCGCCAGCTCGCAGGTACCCTCTCCGGGGGGGAGCAGCAGATGCTGGCCATAGCGCGAGCGCTTGCGGTGAAGCCGCGCATCCTTCTCCTTGATGAGCTGTCGATGGGTCTAGCGCCCATGATCGTGGAGCTTCTCTACGGAGTGATTGCCCAGATAGCGCAGGAAGGCCTGACGTTGCTAATTGTGGAGCAGTTTGCCCACGAGGTTCTCCAAGTGGCGGACGTCGCAGCGCTTCTCGTCAACGGACGTATTAGCTATTCCGGAACGCCACAGGAGATCGGTGATGTCCTCAATGCTGCCTATTTGGGTGGAGCACCAGCTGTCTAGCCCTCAAGGCTAGGTGGCTCAACAATCGGGCTCCCGTCAATGTCACGGAGACCTCGCCTTCCCACACCTCATCGCGAGCAGCCCCATATACGCGCCCCATAGCGCGCGTCCGCGTCCTGTCAGCTCAAAGAATTAGCTAGTCGGCTGCGAATCTAGATCGAAGGGGCTCGCGGCCAAAGTAATCGCCTGGGTCGGGCAGCAGTCGACGGCAAGGTGAACTGCTTGCTCGGTGTCGCCGTCGGGGTCAAGCACGACGGCGACCATCGCATCGTCCTGAGCGAATGTGTGGGGAGCGTAAAAGGAACAATGGCCTGAGCCCATGCACACGTCTCGATCTATTCGTATCTCACGGGGCAAGATGACTCCTCAGACCTGTTCTCTCATGAGCTCTCCCTTGGCAGCGCAGGAAGCTCGCCCTTTTCAACAGAAACAAATATGCCTTCGTCTTTTCGCGGACCCAGTGGCAGCCCGGGCTTCGCAACCCAGGCGAGGATGACCCCCACCGAGCTTCGATTGCCCTGTTCCTCATCCCCGCGATCAACCGATGGGGGTGAATTCCAAATGGAGACGGCTCAGGCCACGAAACATGGACGTCGGCAGGTATTCGAAGCGGCGAGCACCCGCCGGGCCGTGCGCGGCTTCCGATATCTCGATATTCGCCGTGCGATCGAGGAGACGCTCTATGCTGACGCGACCTTCGGATCTGGCAAGGGGAGCTCCCGGACAGGTGTGAATGCCGTGCCCAAACGCCAGATGATGGCGGGCGTTGGGTCTATCGACGCGGAACTCCCCCGGGCACTCGAACTGGCGCGGGTCGCGACCGGCGACGCCGTTGAGCACCATCACCGTGGTGCCGGCGGGAATATCCACCCCGCTGAGCTTCGTCGAGACACGCGCCAGGCGGAAGTCGCCCTTGATCGGGCCCTCCAACCTCAGAGCCTCCTCGACAAAATTCGATATAAGTTCGCGCTTGTCCCGAAGCAGTTGAAAAATACATCGGTGTAGCTTGAAGTTTCGGGAGGGCACCGGTGATGGCCACACCCCTTGCCTCGCTGGCGCCTGGCCGCTCGGGCCAGGGCGGGCTGGCCCGACATCAAGCGGGAACATCTGGCCCGACACCATGAGATAGGTCAGGTGGACCAACAACCGGGATCCGGTCCTAGCGACCAGATCGATCGTGTGGTCTTGAGGTTGTCAACGATGCAGCGCAGGTCCAATCCCGGCCGGGTCTGGACGACGTAAGAAGCACGATCCCGTTTCGCATGGCCATTCGGACCTCAACCGTTCCTCCTCGCGTCCACTCTTCGATAATCGCCCGATCCCCGCGGCGAAATTCCAATGTGGGTATTCACGTTACTCAGGCGAAATACATCCGCCGCAGCTTTGGCGTCGCTGCACCAGTATGGAGACGACATGATTTGTTGGGTGTGTCTGCCACAAAGCCCGCATGTGTCACTCCCACAGCGCTACACGCTGTGCACCAAGCACGAGAAGGATCTTCTTCACCACCGTATTGACCAAGCAAAGCTCCCGATCGACACCCCGGCAAATGGACTCTGCGAATGTTGGTGCAGATTGCGGTCCTGAACACACTCGGAAGCCGAAACGTTCTTGTGCCGATCCCGGCGCGGTACGTGGGTTCAGCTGAAGGTCGTCACACGCACCTGCGCATAGCGATCCAGAATTGGCAGGAGGTCGTCTCGGGAGACAGTCTGCAGATCTAGGACAACCTGTGTAATGCCCAAAGCATGGAAGCGATCAAGGTTCGTACGGAGTGCGTTGTCATCAACCACGCTTTGCATTGCCCAGATGATAGGACCCGACTCGCTGCGCCCGGCCTCGTGCCACTGCGATCTTAGGATTTCCAACCTGTTAGCCAGCAGGTTGGCATCGTCGCCACTGGGAATCCAGCCGTCTGCCCAACGAACGATGTCAGCGTAACCACGCTTGGTTGGGGCGCAACCAAGCAGCACAGGGACCGAGGGCTGCTGGACTGGCTTTGGCCATGCCCAACTGCGCGAGAGGCTGACATGATCGCCGCGGAATTCTGCCTCGGTGTCTCGCCAGAGGGTTCGCATGAGCTCAACGTACTCACGTACGACTTCTCGACGCTCATTGAATTGATGCCCATGGTCGACGAGCTCTGCGCGATTCCAGCCGTATCCAACTCCAAGACTGAATCGTCCCTGCGAGATGAAATCGAGCGTCGCGATTGTCTTGGCCAGTGTGATCGGATCATGTTGGGCGACAAGCGAAATACAAGTCCCGATCTTCAAGTTGGTTTGTGTTGCAATAATCCCAAGACTGATGTACGGATCGAGCAGGCGTCGGTAGCGATCCGGCAATTCGCCGCCGGCTGGGAACGGGGTATCGCTGGAAACAGGGATATGACTGTGCTCAGGCAGCAGGATGGATTCGAAAGCCCTTTCGGCTGCCGCGTGGGCAAACTCGACGATCGGCATCGACGTGTCGGTTGCAAAGTAAAGAAGTCCGATGAGGGGGAATGAAACTGGTCGGCTCATGAGGATCTTCTGCCGGGTGCTGTGGATTCGCAGCCCGGGTGGCACGAGGGCTGATTCCGCTGAGCGGTTCCGCCCGCGCAACAACTCTTCATCGGTACCGTTGGCGCACCAGTGGTACGCATGCCTTGATCAATGATCCAGCATCGTTTCACACCCCATCCGAGTTGGCCCGGCTGACGGGACGCCGAGGGTTTCCCTTTGGCCACGTGGGTGAAATGTGGACGACCCCCGCCGTGCACCACGTGACAAAGATGCGCGGGTAGGCCGCCGAGTACCTTGCATGTGTTATAGGTCCTTGCACGCTTGTGTGCGACTCGTTCGTCCGATTTAGCGAAGGTGGCGCGCTTGGCCCGGCAGCAGTCCTGGATCCTCCGTCCGCCGAAGTCTTGGGCGTGTTCGGCACGTACGCGTCACGATGGCACGAATTCCGCGCGATTTCTCGAGTCACTCGTCGCTGCAGTTCCGGTCAACCCGGCGGGGTTCTTCTCCTCGGATCGGCCGCCCTTCGGCGCCTTCCTCCTTGGTGAACGCGTACGCCTTGTAGTCATTCTTGACGACGTCAGCCATCTTCTCGTGGAGCACAAGCCGGCCGCACGGGTTGAGGAGCAACCGGCGAGGCTTGCCTGGGACATTGGATCCGTAGAAGTAGCTGCTTTCCAAGAAGGGGGAGTTTCCCGCGTTGCTGTTCATCATGTTGGTCCACTCTCCTTCGGCGGCGGAGTCCACTTCGATGGTGCCGTAGCCGTGGTCGCGCATGTAGAGGAGTGTGTCGATGATGAAGTCCACCTGGTCGCCGTTATATCGTGGATTGTTGGCAGCCGCGCCGTGCGGCCCACCGGGGAAGAAAAGGTTCGGGAAGCCGCAGGTCTGAATCCCTAGGAAGGTGCTCGGTCCATCAGCCCAGTACTCCTCGAGAGCGAGACCATGCCGGCCGCGGATGCCCATGCGTGCGAGTGCGCCGGTACCGAAATCGAAGCCGGTTGCCCACACGATGATATCGAACTCTCGCAGACCTTCGTTTGTCTCAATCCCGGTCTCGGTCACACGTACCATCGGCGTCTCTTTGAGATCGATAAGCGAGACGTTGGCGTTGTTGTATGCCTCGAAGTAGTCGGTCACGAACGGAGGCCGCTTCCCAGCGTAACCGTGGTCCTTTGGGGTCAGCTTCTCGGCTGTCTCGGGGTCTTTGACGATCCTCCGGATCTTTTCTGCAATGAACTCGCAGAACTCCGCGTTCGCAGCCTTATTGGGGATCATGTCGGTATAGTTGCTGCCCAGCTTCGCGAACCCTGGGCTCTTCCACATCTTCTCGTAGAACGCCCGCCGCTCTTCTTTCGAATCATCAAAGGTGGCTCGATCGTGCGGGCTGTGGAGGAACCCGCCCGCCGACGTGTTCAGCACCTCCCGTATCGCTTCGAAGTTGGCCCTGAGGTCTGCCTGCTCCTCCGGTGTGATCGGTCGGTTGTTGAGCGGTGTGCACCAGTTAGCCGTACGTTGATACACGGTCAGGGACGCGACCTCGCTGGCGATCGCAGGGATCACCTGTACGCCACTTGATCCGGTGCCGACAACGGCGACGCGCTTGCCTGCAAAATCGACTGGGGTCGTCGGCCAGTTCCCCGTATGAAATGACTCACCTCGGAAGTCCTCGCGCCCGGGCACATCCGGGAGTTGTGGAATCGATAGAACGCCAACCGCGGCGACGAGGAAGCGCGCCCGGAACTCAGAGCCGTCGCTCGCCCGCACGGTCCACGTGCCGGATGACTCGTCGTACACAGCCGAAGTGACCCTGGACCCGAACTGCATGTCGCGCCGGAGGTCGAACCGGTCGATCACGTGATTCATGTAGCGCTCGATCTCGGGTTGCCCTGCGAATTCCTCCGTCCACTCCCACTCGTTGAAGAGCTCCTCCGAGAACAGATAGGCGTAGGTGTAACTCTCGGAGTCGAATCGTGCCTCGGGGTAACGGTTCCAGTACCAAGTACCCCCCACACCACCGCCGGCCTCGATCAACTTCACTGAGAACCCTTCTTCGCGAGCGCGATACAACTGGTAGACGCCGGTAATGCCGGCGCCAACCACCAGCACGTCAATGCTGACCGGTTGCGCTCTCTCGACGAGTGCGGGTTCGATTGGCTCCATGGGTCCCCCTGATCTTGCCTCGGGTGAGAACTGTTACCGGTCCTGAACCGGACGGTGAGAGTCCGCGCCACCTTTTCGCAAGGAGACCGGTCGGTACAATCTATATTCCTCACTGGACCCGTGTCAACGGGGTCCAGTGCGACGGGCCATCGACGTCAGTTGATGCATGGCGCCGCTCGAGAACGTTTGCCCAGCTCCAGACAACCACCGCGCAAGTGGCCTTGGTGTGGAATTACCGTGCTCGCTATGAGGCGCCGATGAGACCCAGCAAGCTGGGATCGTGACCGTGGGCCACACCGGCGCCTGACGGAAGCCGAGGTGCAGCGTTGCCGGGCCCTCCGTGATCTCCCGCGCCGGGGGGTCACCGACCGCTCGAGCAGTTGGACGGGTTGGGAGCGACATAGGCCGGGGCCGGCTTGGCCATCTCGGACTGGGTGGCGTTGACCACGAACGCCGGCACCGTCGGCGCGGCCCTAGCTCCCATCCCCGGCAACCACATCAGTAGGGAATCGTCGCCAAAGAGCAGCTCCCTGGTCCAGGACCGAACGAGTCCGACGCCATCCGGGTCGCCAAACGAGAACGAGCCCTGGGCGGATCGGCAGCACTCCGAAAGGAGCTTCCGGAGTGGATTGGGCTGCTCGGTGCTGACCTCGACGAAAAGCCGAGCCCTCGAAAGTCGAGATCGGGATAAGACACGACCGGCGAGGCTCCGACAAGTGGATGCATTCGAAGAGGCGGGGACGTGAACGGTCTTCACCGAGCCTTTCGGAATCGGCGGTCCCACCATCGTCCCGAGTGGCATGGGATCTTTCTTGACTCCCCTAGAGAACCTTGGTTCCGGCCG
>PMLV01000215.1 GCA_003160635.1 Acidimicrobiaceae bacterium
ACCGCTTCGGGGCTGGTCAGCAGCCAGGTGCCGTCTGCCGCCTGGAAGACCTCACCGCGATCGATGATGTAGTGGAAGCCGGCGGTCCGATCTGTGGCCATAGGGGCGTCCGAGAACTGAAAGTCGGCGAGTGGGCTCATCCTCGCCACTATAAGCCCGGAAGTCTCTTATATAAAGTCCTTGCGAATGTGGTATGCGTGAGGTAGACAGGCAACCGGTGGCCACTGAACGTGGCCGGTCACCTAAGAGGGGGGCAGTGGGGAACGATCGCCAGGAAGCTGCACCATCCGCGGACGTCCAGCGCAGGCTCTACGAGCTGATGATGCTGATGAAGGCGGCCGACGACCGGCTGAGCAAGGGGATCGCCTCGGGCGAGCTCCAGTGCGTCTACTGGCCGTCGCGGGGCCAGGAGGCCATCGCCGCCGCCGTCGGGGTGTGCCTGCGGATCGACGACCAGCTGGTGACGACCTACCGCGGCCTGCACGACCTGATCGGCAAGGGCGTCCCCCTCGTGGAGATCTACGGCGAGATGCTGGGCCGCCAGGTCGGCTCGAGCCGCGGCAAGGGCGGGACGATGCACATCGCGCGACCGGCCTCGGGCGTGGCGATGTCGACGGGGATCGTCGGGGCCGGCCCGCCGGTGGCGGTGGGGCTGGCGATGGCCGCGAAGCGCAAGGGCCTGGACCGGGTGGCCGTGGTGAGCTTCGGGGACGGCGCGACCAACACCGGTTCGTTCCACGAGGCCGCGAACATGGCCGCCCTGTGGGACCTGCCCGTGGTGCTGCTCTGCCAGAACAACCTCTACGGCGAGATGACGCCCGTCGAGCACACGATGAAGGTCGAGACGATCGCGCAGCGGGCGGCGGCCTACGCGATGCCCGGCGTGCGCGTCGACGGCAACGACCCCCTGGCCGTCCTCGCCGCGCTGGGCGAGGCGGTGGCTCGGGCGAGGAGCGGGGCTGGCCCGACCCTGCTCGAGTGCGTGACCTTCCGCTTCCGAGGCCACTACTTCGGTGACCCGATGGCCTACATCCCCGCCGAGCAGATGGCGGCGGCCGAGCTGGCCGATCCCGTCCCGAGCTTCCGCGCGCAGCTGGCGTCGTCGGGGATCTGCGATGAGCACGAGCTCGATGAGATCGACGCGGCCGCCGTGGCGGCGGTGGACGAGGCGCTGGCGACGGTGCTCGCGTCGGCGCCGGCCTCGGCTGACGAGCTCTCCCGCGACGTCTACGCGGATCCGACGAACTGCCCGGTCTAGAGGGAGGCACCGTGGACGAACGAGTGATGTCGCTGAGAGAGGCGCTGAACCTCGCCCTCGACCAGGCCCTCGCCGCCGACGAGCGCGTCGTGCTCTTGGGCGAGGACATCGCCGATCCCGGCGCGTCGGGGCCGACCAAGGGCCTCTCCACCCGTTACGGCACCGACCGGGTCCTCGACACCCCGATCTCCGAGGCGGGCATCATCGGCGCGGCCATCGGCATGGCGATGGACGGCTTCCTGCCGGTGGCGGAGATCATGATCATGGACTTCATCGGCATCGCCGCCGACCAGCTGATCAACAACGCGGCCAAGCTGCGCTTCATGACGGGTGGCCGGGTCACGGCGCCCATCACCGTGCGCACCCAGGTCTACGGCGGGCTCGGCACCGGGGCGACGCACTCGCAATCGCTCGAGGCCTGGTTCATGCACATCCCAGGCCTTAAGGTGATCGTGCCCGCCACCCCCCGTGACGCCAAGGGCCTGCTGAGCTCGGCGATCTTCGACGAGGACCCCTGCCTCGTCCTTGAGACGATCCGGCTCCAGGGCCAGCGCGGCCCGGTCCCGCTGGACCCCTCCTTCTCGATCCCCCTCGGCCAAGCCGAGATCAAGCGGCCCGGCACTGACGTGACCCTCGTCACCTACGGCCGCGGGCTGCTCGAGTCGCTCAACGCGGCGGCCGCGCTGGAGGCCGAGGGGGTGAGCGCCGAGGTGCTGGACCTGCGCACCCTCGTGCCGCTGGACGTCCCGGGACTGCTCGAGTCCGTTGCGCGCACCCGCCGGGCGGTGGTCGTGCACGACGCGGTGCAGTTCGCCGGCCCCGGCGCGGAGATCGTGGCCACGGTCCAGGAAGAGCTGTTCGACGTGCTCGAAGCGCCGGTGATGCGGGTGGGCGCCCGGTACGTGCCCAACCCGGGTGCAACTGCGCTCGAGGCGCAGGTGTACCCGAGTGTCGATCGGATCGTCACCGCCGTGCGGCGGACCCTGGAGAAGGCGCCTTCGGAAGGAAGCCGAGATGTCTGATTTCACGGTGCGGATCCCGAGGGTCTCGGTCGCCATCTCCGAGGCGACGCTGGTCGACCAGCTGGTCGAAGAGGGCGGCCACGTCAGCGAGGGCAATCCCCTCTTCGTGATCGAGACGGAGAAGGTGGAAACAGAGATCGTGGCCGGTGCCTCGGGCACGGTGCACTGGACCAGTGAGCTCCAGACCGTCTACGAGGTCGGTGCGGAGATAGGGGTAATACAAGAAGCGGGATGAGTCTGAGACGGGAGATCCGACGATGATGACCAATGCAGATAGCCGCGTATCGGAGGGAGTGGGTGGCGTGCCCTTCGCGATGCGCGATCCGCTGCACGTGCCGCGTGAGCGCTACTACGACCGGGGGTTCTTCGAGCTCGAGAAACAAAAGCTGTGGCCGCGTGCGTGGCAGATGGCCTGCCGCCTCGAGGAGATCCCCGGACCGGGGGACTTCGTCGAGTACGAGATCTGCGACCAGTCCATCCTGATCGTCCGGCAGGACGACCTCTCGATCAAGGCCTTCCACAACGCGTGCCGCCACCGCGGCGTGCAGCTCGGCAAGGGTACGGGCCGGATGCCCAAGGGACAGATCGTCTGTCCCTTCCATGGCTGGCGGTGGAATATCGACGGCTCGAGCTCCTTCGTCTACGGAAAAGAGGGCTTCGAGCCCGAGTGCGTGCGCCCCGAGGAGCTGCGCCTTCCCGAGGTCAAGGTCGACATCTGGGGGGCCTGCGTCTGGATCAACATGGATCCCGAGGCCCGCCCGCTGGCCGAGGCCCTGGCCCCCGCCGCCCAGCTCCTCGACGCCATCGGCTTCGCCAACATGCGGGTGTGGTGGTGGAAGGAGATCATCCTCCGCTCCAACTGGAAGATCGCGCAAGAGGCCTTCCACGAGGGCTGGCACGTGATGCGGACCCACCCACAGCTGACCATGGGGATGGGGGAGGACTACCCCGTGGACAATGTGGAGTACACGACGTTCGAGAACGGCCACGCGCGCTTCCAGGGCCGCTTCGACCCCACCGCGGGTGGGGTCGCCGAGGGCCGAGGGGCAGATCAGTTCATCGAGCGATCCACGACCCTCTGGGAGGGCCAGGACGCCATGACGCTCAAGCGCGATATCGACGTCTTCATGGGGATGCGCAACCGGGTGCCGCCCGGCGAGGATTTCCCCACGGCGGCAATCGCTGCGCTCTTCGAGTACTGGCAGGGCGCGGGCATCCCGGTGCCGCCCAAGAACGAGGGCGTGCGGCTCTGGGGTGGCGAGGTGTTCTTGTTCCCGAACTTCTTCGTGCTCCCCATGTACGGCAACGCGCTCTGCTATCGCATCCGCCCCCATGACGACGATCCGGAGTGCTGCCGCTTCGAGATCTTCTCGCTGACCACCTACCCGGAGGGTCACGAGCCCGGTCGAGCCCATCTCATGGGCCGCTTCGAGCCGGACGACGCGGAGAACCTGGGCCTGATCCCGCGCCAAGACGTGCGGAACATAGAGCGCCAGCAGCGCGGCCTGCACTCGCTGGGCTTCACCGAGTTGCGGCTGGCCACGGAGTGGGAGAGCCCCATCAGCAACATGCACATCGAGCTCGACCGCTACCTCGCCCGCTGAGCACGTCGTGGTCGACGCACACACATCGAAGAACGTCGAATCGGGGGGAACATGTCTGAGTCGGAGTATGTCACTGACGTCGTCATCGTCGGGTCCGGGGGTGGCCTCTGCGGGGCGGTGACCGCCGCCGCGCAGGGACTCGAGACCCTCGTCATCGAGAAGGAGCCGCTGATCGGGGGCTCCACCGCGATGTCGGGCGGGGTCCTGTGGCTCCCGAACAACCCCCTCATGCAGGCCGAAGGCGTGCCGGACTCCTTCGAGCAGGCTATGGACTACTTCGACTCGGTGGTGGGCGATGTGGGCCCGGCCTCCTCCCCCGAGCGCCGCGCCGCCTACGTCAAGGAGGGTGAGGCGATGGTGCGCTTCCTCCAGGGCGTCGGGATGAGCTTCCGCCGCTGCGAGGGCTACAGCGACTACTACGCCGGCATGCGGGGGATCCAGGGTGGCTCGGACCGGGGGCGCTCGATCGAAGCGACCTTCTTCGACGGCCACGAGCTGGGTCCCTGGCTCGACAAGATCCGTCCAGGGATGGCGGCCGCCACCCCGCTGGCCATCTACACGGGCGAGGTGGCCCCGGCCCAGCTCTTCACCAGGTCGACCAAGTCCCTGCGGCTGGCGGCCCGTGTCGGCGCCCGGACCGTGGCAGGCAAGCTCAAGCGAGAGGAGCGGCTCACCAACGGCGCGGCACTCATCGGCCAGACCCTTCGGGTGGCGCTCGCCCAGGAGCTGGGCATCTGGACGAAGACCCCGCTCGTCGACCTGCTCATCGAGAACGGGCGTGCGACCGGGGTGGTCGCCGAGCGCAACGGGCGAACGGTGACCATCCGGGCGCGCCATGCCGTGCTGCTGAGCGCCGGTGGCTTCGCTCGGAACCCCGAGATGCGGGCGCGCTACGGCAAGCAGCCAAGCTCGACCGCGTGGTCGATCGCCAACCCCGGGGACACCGGCGAGGTCCTGGAGGCCGCCATCGGGCACGGCGCAGCCGCCGACCTCATGGACGACGCCTGGTGGATCCCCACCTCGGTCTTCCCGGACGGTCGACCCAATTCGCACAATGGCGAGCGGTCCAAGCCCGGCTCGATCGTGGTGGACCGTTCGGGGCGGCGCTACTTCAATGAGGCGGTCTCCTATATGGAGGCCGGCCGCCAGATGTACGCGCACAACGAGGACGGCGGCTCCATCCCGAGCTGGCTGATCATCGACTCGCGCAACCGGGGCCGTTACATGTGGGGCACGCAGCGGCCCGGGCGCACCCCGGAGGAGTGGATCACGAGCGGCTACATGAAACGGGCCGACAGCTTGCGGGAGCTGGCCGAGCAGTGTGGCGTCGACCCCGCCGGCCTCGAGGCGACGGTCGAGCGCTTCAACTCCTTCGCGAGCACGGGTGTCGACCTCGACTTTCACCGCGGCGAGGGCGGCCACGAGCGCTTCCAGGGCGACTTCACCCACAAGCCGAACCCCTCGCTGGGGCCCCTCGACAAGCCCCCCTACTACGCGGTGGCGCTCTACCCGGGGGACGTCGGGACCAGCGGCGGCGTTCTCACCGACGAGTTCGCGCGGGTGCTCAATACTGCGCACGAGCCGATCCCCGGGCTCTACGCCGCGGGGAACTGCACGGCGTCGGTCATGGGCAGGTCCTATCCCGGGGCCGGGGCGAGCATCGGTGCCAGCTTCGTGTTCTCGCACATTGCCATGAAGCACGCGGCGGCCGAGCTGTCGGCCGGATGAGCAAGCGGTGCCCCGACGACGACAGCCGAGAAGAGATTCCGGCGTGCTCCTGGTGACCCACCTGAGCACGATGTCGGCTGGGTCGGTCGTCATGGCGTGCTCTCTGCGAGCACCGGGCGATGGAGGGGGCAAAGAACAGGTCCGTTCACAGGGATCGGCGTCGTTGTGCAAGGGCCCCACGGGGAAGCCGGGTCCCCTGGGATCGCTGACCTACCGGAACGTTGCGCGACGTTGCGGGCGCGTCCCTCTGGCAGATGATCCGAAGACCTTCGCATACTGCCCCGCTCGTCCTGCATGGAGAACGAACTGGAGCATGCCCACTCCCACCCTCACTTCCACTCCTGCCCCTGCCGGACCGAGCACCTCGACGGCGAAGTCCAGGGCCCGCCCGCTCCGTGGTGGGCGCCGCCATGCTCGACCCGCTGCAGCACCGCTGCGCCGTCTTCGAGACGACAGCTACCGGATGCGGACCCAGCGGGCCTGCACCGAGCGCCTGCGACCCCGATCAGGCCGCAAGACGGAAAGGGGAGCTGCCACGTGGAGAGATCGCCG
The DNA here is from genome assembly GCA_003160635.1 of Acidimicrobiaceae bacterium. Lineage (GTDB taxonomy): Bacteria > Actinomycetota > Acidimicrobiia > Acidimicrobiales > RAAP-2 > Bog-473. The sequence goes on from PMLV01000215.1 coordinate 6,165, forward strand.
CACCCCCGGAACCCCGAGAGCTCAGCTGGCAGATTCCGGTGGGCAACTGGCACGTTTCGGTCAGCGCGGCGGCCATCAATGTGACCACGAGGCTCAACTCTCCTGCTGATCGGAGGCCGAATCGACCGCACCCGTGAGGTACGCTCGCTCGACCATCTCGATGTCACGTGCGATCTCCTCCGAGGTCCCTGACATGACGATGCGCCCTCGTTGGAGGACGTAGACCCGATCCGCGATCTCCAGCGCCTGGCGCACGTGCTGCTCGACGACGAGGCACGCGACGCCCTGCGAGTCGGCTGCAGCCCTGACGGCGGAGAGAAGACGTTCGACGATGAGCGGAGCGAGCCCAAGCGAGAGCTCGTCAGCCAAGAGGATCTTCGGCGAGCGGCCCAGCGCCCTTGCCAGGGTGAGCATCTGCTGCTCGCCTCCCGAGAGCAGGCCTGCAGGGCGGCGCAGAATGGGAGCGAGCTCGGGGAAGAAGGAGAGCGCCCTGTCAGTCGGCACGCTGGCGAGGCGGAGGTTCTCCCCGACCGTGAGCCGCATGATTACCGACCGCTCCTCTGTCACGAAGCTCAGCCCCTCCTTGGCCCGTCGATGAAGCGGCGCGGTGGTGGGCTTTGCGTGGAGACGGATCGAGCCCGAGATCGGCGGAATCTCGCCGGCGATCGACAGCATGGTGGTCGTCTTACCCGCACCGTTGGACCCGAGGAGGCAGACCACCTCCCCGCGTCGGACCGTGAGCTCCAAGCCACGACAAAAGGGTGCCCCGCCGTAGCCGAGATCAGCGTCGACCAGTTCGATAGCGAGCTCGCCGCTCACGCCGGTTCTGCCGCTTGCTGGTGGCGCTCTCCGAGGTAGGCGGCGATGACTCGCTCGTCACGGCGCACCTCATCCGGGGTGCCGTCGGCGATGGTGCTCCCGAAATCGATCACGACCACCCGGTCGCAAATCGACATGACCAGGCCCATGTCGTGCTCGACCAGCAGGATGCCCATCCCGCGTTCGCTGGCAAGGCGACGGATGAGGGTTCCAAGCTCACGGCTTCGCGTCTCGTCGAGACCGGCGGCCGGCTCGTCCAAGAGCAGGACCGGCGGACCCGAAGCGACGGTGCGGGCGATGGCCAACAGCCGTCGCTCCCCGTAGGAAAGGCCGGTGGGGAGCTCTTGGAGCCTGTCGGTGAGCTGGAACTCCTTGACTGCCGCGACCGCCGCCGGGGTGAGCGGGCGGGTCCTCGGCCAGACAAGATCAGTCAACCACGAGGTCCGCGTCACCTCGTCAGAGCCTGCCATGATGTTCTCGAGCACCGTCAGATCCTCGAAGAGCTCAAGAGACTGGAACGAGCGACGAAGACCACTCCGCGCTCGGCGAGATGTTCCCCACGAGGTGATGTCCTCACCGTTGATGCTGATCTTCCCCTGCGACACTCTGACGAGACCTGTGACCGCGTCGATCAACGTGGTCTTGCCGGCGCCGTTCGGCCCGATGAGACCTACGATCTGCCCGGGCTCGACCTCGAGGCTCACCTCGTTGACCGCTACGACGCCCCCGAATCGCACCGTGAGACCCTCTACGCGAAGGGTCGCGGGTTCGACTCGACCGGGCTCGGCTTCGGGGAGATGCAACACACGCGGGCCGTGGTGCACGAGCTTCGAGCGGATCTTCCCCCAAGCCTCAGACGCCAGGAGGGCACCGCCGTTGGGATATGCGATCACGGCGCCGAGCAGCAGGACTCCTCCGAACAGGGTGGTCCAAGAGCCGAGCGAGAAGAAGCTCTGGAAGGCCTGGTTGCCGACACCACCGACCGTCATGAAGGAGCCGATGATGCTCCCCACCACGTAGCCGACACCGCCGATCACCGCGTAGGCGACGGCGTAGATCGATTGGAAGGCGTCGAAGCTGTCGTATTGGACCACCGTGTAACGGAAGCCGAGCAGCGTGCCGCCCAACGAGGCGATCGCCCCGGCCAGCGCGAAGGCATAGATCTTCGAGCGGAAGACACTCACCCCGAGGGAGGCTGCCGCGCGTTCATTGGTCCTCATGGCGAGGAGCCGACGTCCCGTGGCCGAGCGGCGCAGATTGGCGAGTGCGAGCGCCGGCAGGATGAAGCCGATCAGGGACACGATCGCCCATCGGGAGGGATGGGCCACCGAGCTGACGTCCATCCCGAACATCTTGACCCGTCCGATCGGTGTGCCGTCAGCCAGGATATTCCCTGTGATGGCCGGGTTGTCGAAGATGATCGATTCGATGGTGAAGCCCAAGCTCAGGGTCACCACCGCGAGATTCACCCCCCTGGTGCGGAGTGCGGGGATCGCCAGGATCAGGCTGGCCGGGATCGCGAGGAGCATCCCGCCGATGATGGCAAGAGGTGCCGGAACGCCGTGGTTGGCCATGAGTTGTGCCGAGAAGAGCGCACCCAGGCCGCCGACCGCATACTGGCCCAGCGAGAGCTGCCCTGCATATCCGGTGAGCAGGACGACCGAGAGCAGAATGATCCCGGTGGTGATTGACAGAGAGGCGGCACCCACCCAGGTCTGGTTGAAGACCATGGTGACGAGCACCGCAGTCAGGGCGACGCCGATGCCGATCTCGGGCCAGCGGATTCGTCCGCTGCCCAGGGCTGGCAAGCGCTCGGTGACGTGACTGCGGAGCGGAAGCCCTCTTCCTCGCACGACCAGAACGACGACGATGATGACCAACGGAACCAGCTGGCTGGTCCCGGTCATCAGACTGAGGCCGAAAAACGACTGGATGTTGGGCTCATACAGTGTGACGACGCTCTCCCCGATGCCCAGGACCATGCCACCGAGGAGTGTGAGCGGAAACGAGGTGAAGCCACCGACCAGCGCGGCCGCCAGTGCGGAGACCGTCACCAGGAGGGTGAAGACTCCGGGGCTGAGTCCGGTGATCGGGCTGATTAGGACGCCGGCGACGCCGGCCAGCCCGCAGCCCACGCTCCAGGTCACCGCACTCAGGAGGTTGGGCGACCAGCCCAGCGTCGCAACCGCTCGCTCGTTCTCCGCACTGGCCGTGATGGCGAGACCGAATTTGGTGAAACGGATCACCGCCCAGAGCAGCACGGTGAGGACGATGGCGATCCCGGCCAGGATGAGCCGGTCCACCTGGACGACGACGGAACCCCAGTGGAAGACGTTCTGTGGGAGGAAGGGCTGGACGACGTTGGTCGAATCGCCATAGCGCTTCTCGACGAGGCCCTGGAGGACGATGAGCAGACCCAGGGTGGAGATCACCTTCGTGAGCGGCGAGGACTTGGTCATGTGACGGAGGACCACCTGCTGAAAGAGCAGGCCGATGAGTGCTGCACAGAGCACCGCGACGACAAAGGAGGGTACGAAGCCCCAGCCCTGGTTTACCTCGAACTCCTCGTAGCAGAGGTATGCGGCGGCCATGGAGACCGCGCCCTGGGCGAAGTTGACGATTCCCGATCCTCGGTACACGAGGATCGCCCCTTGGGCCAGCAAGGTGTACGCAGCACCTGCTCCGAGGCCCAGGATGCAGAACTGCAGGAACATGATCACAGCGTTGTTGTCCTTCTCGTCACATGAGTCCGAACAAGTCGGAGGTCCGCGGGTTCGAATCCCGCGGACCTCCGACTTGTGTCAAGCGCTGCTTGATGTTGCTCAGCTGCTGGAGGTGGTGCTGGTGCCGGGCAGGCCGGCGAAGGTGTTGAACAGCTGCGACGGGCTCGTCTGACTTCCTTTCCCGTTGTACGCGATCCGGTACATCCAGGGCTGCGAGACGTTCGTGATGATCGAGCTCAGTGTGCCTGCAGACTGGAGGTCCCCCGGTGTCCAGGGTTTGATGATCCCGTTCATCGGGATGTCCTTCGCTGCCTTGAAGGCCGCCAGGACCGAGGCGGCCTTCGGGGTGCCCTTGTGGGACTTCATGACCTCGTAGAAGGCGTGGACGGCCAGCCAGCTCGACAGCGAGACGGAGGTCATGGTGTCGAGCGCCACACCCTTCTCGTATTTGGTCAGAGCGGCAATCGGCTGCGCCAAACCGGGGAAGTTCTTGACGTCACCGATTCCCGGGGTCCACCAGACGTAAGAGGCCTTTTTGGAGAATGAGCCCAGCTCCTTGAGCTGGTTCAGGGTGAGGCCAGCGATTCCTGTCGCGTAGTCGATCTTCGGGTTCAGCTGGTCGATCGCCTGAGCCACCTCGACCAACTGGGCGTTCCCAAGGGCGATGACGATGCCCTGCGCACCGTTCTCCTCGGCCTGGGCGACGTACTGGCTGTAGTCACCCGAAGCCGAGGAGACCAGCACGTAGTTCACCACCTTGGCGCCCTCGGCTGCAGCGATCGGATCGAGCAGCAGGTGCGTCTCTACGGCCGAGGGGGTGTCGGGCAGCACCACGGTGATCTTCTTGTCGCCCCTGTGGATGAGGTCCTCCATGATGCCGACCAAGCTGAAGACGCCGCCGCCGGTGAAGTCCATGTTGTCCGGGTTTTCGTAGTCGGTGACGTCGTCCTCAGTGATCCCGATGCGGGGGATCCCTGCACCTTTGAGAATGCTGTTGACCTCGGCTGGGCTGGAGAAGGTGTCGTCCTCCAGAGTTGCCACGACGTGGTCGCTGACCATGGTCTGAGCGCACTGGACCTCGATGCTGGCAACTCCCTGGGAGTCACACTGGTCGAGCTTCAGGGGGTGCCCGTTGATCCCACCGGCGGCGTTCAGCGCGGCGATCGAGGCGACCAGGGCTTTGCCAGCCTCAGGGAGGGCGAGGTTCGCTCCGGTCATCGGAAGGATCTGGCCCACCACGATCGGCGTGCCGTGGGCCTTCACCTTCGTGCTCGTCGAGCTCGCGCTCGAGCTCGACGAGCACGAAGCGGTTGCGAGTAGGGCAACCGCTGCGAGTCCGACGATGGCTTTGATCGGCTTTCGTGACATGTTTCCCCCGACTGTCCGATTGAGACTCTCGACTACCTGCGGGCGAACGTTCTCGCACCGCCCTGCGCCCCCGGGTGTCGTCTCATCAATCATGACGAGGCAGCTTTCGCACCCAGAGCAGGCAGCCACTGCGAGTGGTTCCTCCCTGATTACGGCCGATGCAGGACACCGAATCCTCCGGTACCCCCCCAACATCGGCGTCACTATACACACTCGAACATGGGATATCAAGAAACTGATTACCTCAGAACGAGACGATCTGCGCGAGGTGAAGGAGCGCGACTAGCTCCTCGAGCAGAGTCCTACATCCGCTCCGGGATCGAGGAAGGAGATCGGCGGAGCCGAGGCCCCAGAAGGGCTCGATACCGGGTTCTTCGTGCGTCCGACCGTCTTCTCCGAGGTCAGCCCGAAGATGGCCATCGCCCAGGAGGAGATCTTCGGGCCCGTCCTCACGATCATCCCGGTCGACTCAGAGGAGGAGGCCATCGAGGTCGCCAACGACTCGAGGTACGGGCTCTCAGGGGCCGTCTGGGCCAAGGATCCCGACCGCGCCCTGGCCGCGGCTCGCCGGTTGCGCACCGGTCAGGTCGACCTCAATGGAGGGGCCTTCAATGGCGACGCGCCATTCGGCGGTTACAAGCAGTCGGGCAACGGTCGTGAGCGAGGCAGGTTCGGTCTCGAGGAGTTCCTCGAAACCAAGTCCCTCCAGCGCTAGCTGGGCGGGTTTCCGGGGTCATCGAACAGGACTGTTCCCATCGCTTCTGCAGCCTCGGCCCGTGGCCTACCTCACTGGATCGACCCTTCGAGGGAGGCCAGGAACTCCCGGGTGCGCTGCGCGGAGGCCATGGCCTCTTCGCTGGTTTCGCCGAGCGGCACCACCCGGGATGAGATGTCGGTGACGCCAGCATCGGCAAAGCCACGAAGCCGCCGCTCGATGGTCGCCTCGTCGCCGACGATCGCGATGTCACCGATCCAGGTGGCTTCGCCGATGTCGAGAAGCCTCTGGTAGTTCGGCGAGATCTCCGCTTCGGAGAGGATGCGGTTCGTGTGCGTCACCGCCGCGTCGATCTCGTCGATCCGGCAGAGACAGATGGGGATCCCGGCGAGGACGCGGGGGGCGGGTCGCCCGGCTTCCTTGGCGGCCCGGGTGATGCTGGGGACGATGTGCAAGGCGATCGCCCTCTCGTTCGCCATCCAGAGGCTGGTCCCGTCGGAGCGCTCGCCGGCCATCTTCAGCATCCGCGGCCCGAGAGCAGCCAGGAGGACCGTGGTGCGCGAGATGTCCGTGATGTCGAGCGGGTTGTGGATCTGGAACAGCTCGTTCTCGACGTCGACCGGTCCCGGCCCGGCGAAGGCACGCTCGAGGACGTCGAGATAGCAGCTCATGGTCCGCGCGGGGTGCTCGTAGGGGATCCCCATCATCTCCTCGATGATCCAGTGGTGCGAGACGCCGAGGCCGAGCGCAAGCCGGCCCTGGCAGACCGCCTGGACGGAGAGAGCCTGCTGCGCCAGCGCCACGGGGTGCCGGGGCTGGATGGGGACGACGGCCGTGCCGATCTCGATGCGACTCGTAGCGGCGCCGGCGAGCGCCGCCATCGTCAGCACGTCGAACTCGTCGGGGATCTGCGGGAGCCAGACGGCGGCGAGCCCCGCGTCCTCCGCCCACTTGGCCATCGCCTGCAGCCGCTCCACCTTCGTCGCGTACTGGCCGCGCTCCGGGCCAACCATCAGACCGATCCGCATCATGCTCCCCTTGTGCATTTGCTCGGCACCGCGCGGGGGCAAGTGTAGGTACACCACGTCACGCACAGGAAGCCCTCGCTCTCCTTGACGATGTCGCGCGCCCTGATACGGTGAGGCGCGGAATTCTCCGGAGCTACCTCGCTCGCTCTGTTGCGACGGCATATGGCGGCTCTGACTGACAAAGGGGGCTGCAGTGATTTGTCCCATCGCCGGTTTGTGCGGCGCGTGAACGTGCCCGAGATCACGGGTCCGTCGAGGTGAGCCGGGTCGCAGTAGTGACGGGCGCCGGCTCGGGGATGGGCGTCGCCATCAGCCAGCACTTCGCGGCGCGCGGCGACCGCGTCGCGCTACTCGACGTGAACGGTGCGGCCGTCGAAGAGGTCACCCAGCGCCTGCGAGACGGAGGCGCCGAGGCGATCTCCTGCCAGGTGGACGTGAGCGACCGCAGGGCCGTGTTCGAGGCGATCGAGACGGTGCGCACCGAGCTCGGAGCGGTCGAGATCATCGTCACCAGCGCCGGGATCGAGGCCTTCGTGCCCTTCCTCGAGATCAGCCCGGAGTCCTGGGAACGCATGATGGCGGTCAATCTGACCGGGACCTTCAACTGCCTGCAGGCCGTGGTGCCCGACATGCTCGCCGGCGGCTGGGGCCGCATCGTGACGATCTCGTCGTCGAGCGCCCAGTCCGGGACGAAGAACATGTCCCACTACGTGGCGTCGAAGGGCGGGGTCATCGCGCTCACCAAGGCGCTGGCCATCGAGTACGCGCCCCATGGCATCACCGTGAACACCATCCCCCCAGGCTTCATCGAGACGCCGATGGCGCACCGCCCGATCGAGGCTGGCTTGCTGCCGTCCATGGAGGAGCTCATCGCGCGCACGCCCGTGGGGAGAGCCGGGACGCCGGACGACATCGCCGCCGCCTGCGCCTTTCTCTGCTCGGAGGAGGCCGGCTACATCACCGGGCAGCTCATCGGCGTCAACGGCGGCTGGTACCTGTGAGCGACGAGCGCACCCCGCGGATCCCGCCGCTGCCCGAGGAGCTCTGGGACGACGAGGTGCGGACCGCGCTCCAGAGGGGCAGCTCGTCGCTGCGGGTCGAGAAGATACCGAACGCCGTCTCTACGATCCTGCACCATCCGGACCTCGCCGGGCGCTGGCTTGCCTACAACGGGATCTTCGTCACGAACTCGAACATCGACGTGCGGACGCGCGAGCTGCTGATCCTCACCGTCGCGTACCGGACGAGGTCCGCCTACGAGTGGCTCCAGCACCTGCGGACAGCCGAGCGCTTCGGCGTCGGGCAGGACGACATCGACGCCATCGCCGCGGGCGTGCCAGCCGAGTCGTGGACTGCCGCCGAAGTCGCCGTGGTGGACACCGCCGCCCAGCTCCTGGATGGCTACACCGTGGACGACGAGACCTGGGGCCGCCTGACACAGCACTTTGACAATCGTCAAGTAATTGAGATAGCCTTCGCAGTCGGTAGCTATACGTGCCTCGCGATGGCGTTGAATGCCTTCGGTGTCCAGTTGGATCCGGAGTTGGAAGAGATCGATCGGTCGGCGATTGCCGCTTGGGAGATGACCAGTGGGTCGATACCAAAAGCCAGCTGAGGGGAGTTGGACCGAGCACTATCCGGAGCTCGGTACCGGTCCGGTGTCCAGCGAGGACTCGATCTCTCCGGAGTTCTACGGGCTCGAGCGCGAAGCCATCTTCAAGAGGGCTTGGCTCAACGTCGGACGCGTCGAGGAGTTGCCCCGTAACGGGAGCTACTTCACCAAAGAGCTCGTCGCCGCCAACACCTCGGTCATCGTCGTCCGTGACCAGAGCGGCGAGATCCGGGCCTTCCACAACGTCTGCCGCCACCGCGGCAACAAGCTGGTGTGGACCGACTTCCCCAACGAGGAGACTCGGGGGTACTGCCGTCAGTTCACCTGCAAATACCACATGTGGCGCTACGACCTCGACGGCGCCTTGTCCTACGTGCCGCAGGAGGGCGAGTTCTTCGACCTCGACAAGAACGAACGGGGCCTCGTCCCAGTGCACTGCGACGTCTGGGCCGGGTTCATCTTCGTCAACGTGTCCGACGCGCCGAGCCAGTCACTCGAGGAATACCTCGGTCCGATGGTCCTCGCCCTCGGCGACTATCCCTTCCACGAGCAGAGCGACCGTTACGCCTACCGTGCGGAGGTCGGCTCCAACTGGAAGCTCTTCATGGACGCCTTCCAGGAGTTCTACCACGCACCCTACCTGCACGGCCGGCAGACCCCGCCCAAGTTCACACAGGCCGCACAGGCCTTCGGCTTCGAGGCGCCGTTCTACAAGCTCGAAGGTCCGCACCGCGTGATCTCGACCGGTGGAGTTCGCGGCGAGGACCAGCCGGACGAGATGATCAAGCCGATCGAGAAGAAGCTCCGGAGCGGGCTCTTCGGCCCCTGGGAGCACGCCGATCTCAGCATCGGGGACGAGCAGTCGGTCGCGGGGGTCAACCCCGGCAACGCCAAACCCTGGGGGCTCGACTCCTACCAGATCTGGCCGAACTTCGTCATCCTGATCTGGGCTGGGGGCTGGTACCTCACGTACCACTACTGGCCGACCTCCTACAACACGCACGTCTTCGAGGCGAGCCTCTACTTCGTGCCACCGAAGAACGCCTCAGAGCGGCTGGCGCAGGAGCTCGCCCTAGTCAGCTTCAAGGAGTACGGGCTCCAGGACGCCAACACCCTCGGGGCCACGCAGACCATGCTCGAGACCCGCGTGATCACGGAATACCTCCTCAACGACCAGGAGGTCCTCTGCCGCCATCTTCACAAGGTGACCCAGGACATGGTCGCTGCCTACACCAACGAGCTCCAGGGGGCGAAGATCTGATGGCTGCTGCCGCTGCACTGCTACCGATCGAGTTCTCAGACCTCGAGCCCTTCGCACCGACCTGGTGCCTGGCCACCGAGACGGAGCGCTTCGCCAAGCGCATGTCGAGCAAGATGGAGGAGATGCAGGCCTTCTACGACGCCGCCTTCCCCCGACTCGATGAAGCCAAGGCGTACCTCGACAAGCTCCCGATCCATGACCTGCCCGAGGACGCGCTGAACCTGCTGCACCTGCTCTTCTCCCTCGTCATGGTGTCCTTCCCTGTCGAGGTGTGGCGGCAGCCGCACATCCCCGACACCGGGGCCGCTGCCATGACCTGCTGGTTGGAAGCACCGCTAAGAATTCGGAGGTGATCGTCGTCGAGGGCAACCGCATCGCGGCGGTCAACCCGACCGAGCTGCCGACGAGCATCACCGAGATCGACCTCGGTGATGTCACGCTGCTCCCCGGACTGATGGACATGGAGCTGAACATGCTCATCGGCGGGCCCGAGACGCCGACGCCGGGCCTGCCGCTCCCGATGCACGGTGTCCAGGACGATCCTGTGTACCGCACGCTGCGGGGGACCGTGAACGCCAAGACGACGCTGCTCGCCGGCTTCACCACGGTCCGCAACCTCGGCCTGATGGTCAAGACGGACGGCTACCTGCTCGACGTGGACCTGGGGCGAGCCATCGACGCCGGCTTCGGGTCGGTCCCCGGATCGTGTCTGCCGGCCGCCATGCCATCTCCCCGACCGGCGGGCACCTCGAGCCCACAATGTTCCAGCGCTTCGCCCCCCACATCATGCCGCTGAGCGTCGAGGAGGGGATCGCCAACGGGGTCCTTGAGGTCCGCAAGGCGGTGCGCTACCAGCTCAAGTACGGGGCCGGCGTGATCAAGATCTCCGCTGCGGCGGCATCATGTCGCACAGCGGTCCTCCTGGCGCGCAGCAGTACTCGGACGAGGAGTTGGCAGCCATCGTCGATGAGGCGCACCGGGCGGGCATCCGCGTCGCGGCGCACGCCCACGGTGACGACGCCATCAGGGCCTGCATCCGGGCAGGGGTCGACTGTATCGAGCATGGTTCGCTGGCCAGCGACGACACCATCCAGATGATGATCGACCACGGCACCTTCCTGGTCGCGACCAGCTACCTCTCCGAGGGGCTCGATGTCTCGAAGGCTGATCCGGAGAAGCAGGCCAAGGCTGCAGAGCTCTTCCCCAGGGCGCGCGAGACGCTCCGCAAGGCCATCGAGCGCGTTGTCAAGATTGCCTGCGGCACCGATGCGCCGGCGATCCCCCATGGCGACAACGCCAAGGAGCTCTGGGCGCTGGTTGACCGGGGCATGACGCCGATGCAGGCACTGCAGGCGGCCACCATCACGAGCGCGGCGCTGATCAACGTCGACGACCGCGGGCGCCTCGAGGCGGGGCTGCTGGCCGACATCATCGCGGTGCCGGGCGATCCCTCGAAGGACATCACGGTCACCCAGGATGTCCGCTTCGTCATGGAGGACGGCGAGATCTACAAGGGTGTTTGAAGAAGGAAGGCGGGACCGGCCCGAGCGGTGATGGGCGATCCCCCCCCGGACGGTGGTGAAGGAGTGAGCATGGCTACGGTGAAGAAGTTCGGTGGGACGGTGGGGGCCGAGGTCCAGGGCGTCGGACTGGACCAGCTCCTCAGCGACGAGTCGCTGCCGGCCTGGTGCCTCAAGGTCCTCGAGGAGAACGGCGCCCTCGTCTTCCGGGGGCTCTACATCGACGACGAGATCCAGCGGGCCTTCAGCCAGAAGCTGAACGAGGCCGATGGGGCGCCGTCAGGCGAGCCGCCGCCGATCTTCAGGGTGACCCTCGATCCGACGATGAGCGCGTCGGCGGAGTACCTGAAGGGCGCCTTCTTCTGGCACATCGACGGTGCCTCCGATGACATCCCTTCGAAGGCGACGCTGCTCAGCGCGCACGTCCTCTCCGAGTCCGGTGGGGAGACGGAGTTCGCCAGCTGCTACGCGGCCTATGACGACCTCAGCGACGAGGAGAAGGAACGCTACGGCCTGCTGCGCGTCGTCCACAGCTTCGAGCGCTCGCAGCTCCTCCTCAAGCCGGACGCAAGCGACGAGGAGCGGGCTGCCTGGCGGGAGCGGAGGCCTGACAAGGTACATCCGCTGGTCTGGCGCCACCGCACGGGCCACTGCTCGCTCGTGCTCGGCGTTTCGGCCTTGCGGGTGGAGGGGATGGACCTCGAGGAGGGCCAGGCGCTGCTGGCCGAGCTCCTGGAGCGGTCGACCCGGCCCGAGCATGTGTACCGCCACGAGTGGGGCCTGGGTGATCTCGTCATCTGGGACAACCGCGGGGTGCTGCACCGTGCCGCCCCCTACGACCCTTCGTCCGGGCGGGACATGCACCGGACGTCGCTCGTCGGTGACGAGCCGATCCAGTAGCCGGCGGAGGAGGGCGGCGGGTCTCGTGTGGCGGTCCGCCTCGATGGTCGCGCGGAGGTCACCGAGTAATGGTCGGGCGTGACCACTCTCCAGACGGCCCGCCGGGTGGGCATGTCGCCGCCCTGCTCCAGCGAGTCGGGTGCATGCGCCACCTGCATCGCGAAGCTCGGGAGGCGGGGCGACGATGGACGTGAGCAGTGCGCTCACGGCGGCCGAGGTGGCCGACGGCCGCGTCCTGACCTGTCGGGATGTCCCGACGACGAGGTCGGCAAGGGCGAAGTGCCGCTCTGCTTCGTCGATCTGCTGCAGCTGGTGTGGATCCTCACCGTGACCGCCGATCCCGAGCCCCTTCGGATGATCGGAAGGAGCTTCCTCCCCTCGTCATTGGTGCTCTCTCGGAAACGCACTCGTTCGGCCATGCACCACGCTGCGCGGCCTCGGGGCTCGAGTGGTGGACGCGCCCCAGGAACGCTGCCGGTCACGGCACTGACTGGCAACTCCGGGAGCCGGTGCCAGGAGCGGTGACGCGCCGGCAGGCCGTGGCCATCTTGGAAAGGTGCGCTTGGCCACTGTCTAGGGGCATGATGATTTATTC
>PMLV01000020.1 GCA_003160635.1 Acidimicrobiaceae bacterium
GGAAAAGGGCTCGATCGACGTGCTGTGGGCCAGCGCCGGGATGGGCGAACCGGCCGTCCTCGGCGAGATCACCGAGGAACAGTTCCACCGCGCCTTCTGGCTCAACGCGCGCGGCACCCTGTTCACCGTGCAGAAAGCGTTGCCGCTGATCAACGACAACGGCTCGATCTTCATGACCGGATCCAACGCCTCACTCGGCGCATTCCCCGGCTGGAGCCTCTACGCCGGGAGCAAAGCCGTCCAGCAGGCCTGGGCCCGCGTCTGGCTCAACGAACTGCGCGATCGCAAGATCCGGGTCAACGTCCTGACCCCCGGCCAGGTCGCCACCGCCAAACAGGAAGAACTGTTCGACGAGGCCACCATGGCCGCATTCGAGTCTCTGATCCCCCGCGGAAAGATGGGCCGCCCCGAAGAAATCGCCAGCGTCGCCCTGTTCCTCGCCTCCGACGACTCCAGCTACGTCAACGGCCTGGAACTGGTCACCGACGGCGGCACCACCGCCATCTGACCACCCACCGGAATACCGCGGGTACCCCCTCGCAACAACCCAGTCGCCACAAGGAACTGATCTCGAACGACGCTGGGCCCGACCCGGCACGAACGAGACACGGCAAAACCTCGACAACAGGAAGAGAGCACACCTCATGGGTAACATCACCATCATCGGTACGGGGAACATGGCCGGCACCATCGGCACGCTGGCGGTAGCGGGCGGCAACACCGTCGAGGTTATGGGCCGCGATCAATCCAAGGCCGATGACCTGGCCAAGGCTCTCGGCGGCGGCGCGACGGCGGGAAAGTGGGGCGCCGTCCCGGCCGGGGACATCGTCATCACCGCCCTGTTGTACGACGGTGTTGTTCCGGTCGTCGTCGAGTACGGAGACGCCCTTGCGGGCAAGGTCATCGTCGACATCAGCAACCCCTTCAATGCTACGTTCGACGGGCTGGCCCACAGCGAGGAGACCTCGATCGCGCAGGAAGTCGCCAAGGTGGCCCCGGCCGGCGCCAGCGTGGTGAAGGCATTCAACACCATCTTCCGTAATGTCCTGGAGAAGGGCCGACCCAACGTCTTCATCGCCGGCGACAGTGCGCAGGCGAAGGCGAGCGTGAAGGCATTCATCGAGAGCATCGGGCTACGCCCGCTGGACGTTGGCGGCCTGAAAATGGCGCACTGGCTGGAAGGACTGGGCTTGGTCACGGTGGGACTCGCCAACAACGGGGTGGGCCACTGGGACTTCGCTCTCGGCGTCAACGAATTTAGGGGCTGAGCAGCCCGCCCCGGTCCACGCCTTCGGCGAACAGCGCGCTGTGCGCCTTGACAGCCGCGGTGCCCGTGCCGCCGGACGCGACCCTGCTGGACCGCATCGTCGGGATGGCCAGCCGCAAGCCGTGAACGAGATCAGTTCTCAGTTCGGGAGTTTATTGCCTTGATGATCCGGCACGCTGAGTCGGACCTGCGTGTCGGCGTGCCGACCAGGTCTCATCCACCAGGTCTCATACACAACGAGGAGTAGCCATGACCACGTTCGCCCAGCACCGCGCCACCGTCGAGTCCTTCGTCGACTGCATGCACGGCGGCGCAGACAAAGATGCTCTCGCCCGTATTCTCGCAGAGAACGTGGTGCCGATCGGCCCGCTCAGCGATGAGCCGCTCACCGGCCGCGAGGCCGTCACGGCAGCCATCCAGGGCGTCTCCACGGTGGCGTCGGACCTCACCTACAAGGAGGTCCTCAGCGGTGAGACCCACCACGCCGCATTCTTCCGGCTGCAGATCGAAGACACGGCGGTCAACGGAATGGACTACATCCTCCTCGACGCGGACGGCAAGATTGCCGAGGTGACCATATTTTGCCGGCCGCTGCCGTCCGCTGTCGAGATGCAGGGCCACCTTGCGCCTCTCGTCGGCATGCAGCCCTGGGAACTGCGCACCAAGGGAAAATAATGATCATGGGATGCCCTCGCCCCGTGTCCATGGAGCGGCCCCGGCAGTGATCGCCGCCCGCACACCCACCTCAGCAGCGTTGCGCGCTGAGTAGCCCGATGATTCACCACCTGGTAGTGGCCCCCGGCACTTACCGCAGCGTTCCGTATGCGGAACGGCGGATCCTGGCGGTCAACGCAACAGGAGCGGTCCGATTTTTTCGATCGGCTTTCGGAACGCTAATCGTTTGCGGGGTCGATCGTTGAGTTCTGCCGCGACCATGTCAAGGTACTTGGCGTTGTGTACTGACAGGTCAGTGCCTTTGGGGAAGTACTGGCGAAGCAGCCCATTGGTGTTCTCGTTCGTTCCTCGCTGCCAAGGTTAACCGGCCAATCTTGTCCCAGAGGGGTGCGGAGACGACGGGGGGTGAGGGTTTGTTATTTCTGCTTTGAGACCTGACGCCGCAGGGCCCGCAGTTCCTCCTCGTGCCGGCGGACCTTGGCAGCGACGACTTCGAGTCCCTGGCGGAGGAGGTCGATTTCGACGACGATGCCGCTGAGCGAGTGGGCCTCTCGATCACCGCGTCGATGTTCTTCCACGACGGCTCGGAGTTCGGGGCGCCGGTAAAGAGTGGCTTTGGCAACTCCTGCGTGCATGGCGACCGCAGCGAAGGTGACAGCCTCGCCTCCTTCGACCAATTGGGTGCAGGCCGACTCGACCCGTGTGACCAGATCCGAGCTCATGCGGACTGTGCGTCCGAAATGAGCCGGTCGAGGCGTTCTATCAAGCGTCGGTGCCGGCCAGCTTCTTCGCCCCAGCCGCGGGCCTCGGCGTCGGCCACCAGCGCCTCGGTGTCGACCCGTTGGGTGAGCAGCGTCGGCAGGAAGGTGGCGTCGGAGCGGAAGTTCGGGCAGTGCTCGCAGATGTTCGTGTAGGCGCACGATCCCTGGGCGAGCGTGCGCACGCAGTAACCCCCACCCAGTCGTGCCTTGATGAGCGGAGCACTACGCCAATCGGTGTTGAGGGCGACCGGGGTCCGCTCGGGAAGCACCGGTCCGAGGCGATCCTTGGCCAAGGTGAGGGCCTTCTCGTAATCGGCGCGCACCGTGGCGTCGAAGAGCCGCCCGTAGCGGAGGCTCATCTCGGCCGAGACATGCCCGAGCATGGCCATGAGCGACTGGAGCGAGCACCCGGCATTCACCAGAGCCGTGGCAAAAGTGTGACGGAGTTGGTGCGGCACGACCGGCTCGACCCCGGCGTCTTCGGCGGCTCGTCGCAGCTCAAAACGCAGTGCGCCGGCCGAGATCCGACGTCCATGATGGGTGAAGAGAAACTCGACCAGGCGTCCGGTTTTCGGGTGACGAAGAGGACGACCCGGGGAGCGGTATTCGACGATCCGATCGATCAGGGCCACGGTGTCGTCGTCAAGGGGCACCATCCGCTCGGTGGCGAGCTTGCCGAGCGGGATCTTCAGCCACGCCCCTTGGCCTGGGACCTCGTGAACGGCGTCGAATTCGAGATCGAGCAGCTCTCCAATGCGGATGCCGGTCGCCCGTGCCAGGAGAAGAGCGTCGGCACGTAACCGGTTGGGCGAGGTCTCGAGTGCGTCCACAAGCCGCCGGTCAGAATCGGGAGGCAGGTAGCGTGGCAGGGGCCGTGGGAGGCGGGGGCTGTCGCGTTCGAACACCAGCCGACGTCGGGGTGCTTCCTCCCAGCCCCACTCGGTCATGGCGTCGAGCATGCGACCCACCACCTGGATGCGGCTTCGTCGGGTCGAGATGGCAATCGGTTCGCCACTTCGATAGTGGACGGCGGTGGCGACGGCACTCAAGTAAGGCTCGACGTGGCGACGGCGGTCCAAGTCCGCGAAGCTGGAGAGGGCCGGGTCGATCGATGTCAAGAACCGTCCGAAATGCGCGAGCTCACAGGCCGTCCCCGTGACACGAGAACGGGTCAGGGTGGCCAAGAGGCGTTCGAGGTAGGCCACCATGGACCGACGCAGGCCCTCGTTGACCCCTTCGAGATGGCGGTCCCAGCTCCAGCGCTCAGGGACCGAGCGCGGCGGCACCTGGGCCACCGGAGCGCCGAAGTGGTAGAGCACGGCGCGTGTGGCATAGAGGGCGATGCGGTAGTGCTTGTAGTCGCGGCCGTGGCGGAGTTCGCGTTCGGACAGTGCCGCCTCGAAGGCCTCAAAGTCCTCGTCGCACAGCTCGACCAGGCGATGTCCGGACTCGATCAACATGCGAACAGGAACCTGCGAAGCCATGGTCTCTCGGGCGCGCAGGGAGTAACCGAGCTGCTCTGCCGCCCCGAGGAAGGTCGCAAGGTCAGAGCCGATCGGGCTCACCGCACCCTCTTTGAGCACTGCGGTCAACCTACGCTCGAGCAAGTAGTCGTAGCCGGGGTGAAGGTAGCCATGGAGCATGAGGAAGGTGAGCATCGGACGCACATGGCCGCCTTCGGACAGGCGAGAAGCGAGCGGCAGCGTCGCAAAGCCCTGAGGGTCGGGGAAGCGTCGGAGCAGACTCCTTGCGCCGGTGAAAAAGGAGGGGTTGCCCACCCCGCGCTGGGCCAGCCAGTCGACGAAACCGTCGTAGAGGTCAGTGGTGTCATCGGGAATCGGCCACGCCTCCGCCGACATCAGCGACCAACCTGTCGTTGACGGGCCCGGGCCTCGTCGAAGGATCGGCGCACGTGTGCGGGAGAAAGGTGGATGTAGGCGGCAGCCGAGTCCACATGGTCGTGGCCCATGAGAGCCTGCATGACCGCCAAGTCCACGCCCGCCTCGGCCAGTGCGGTTCCGAAACTGTGGCGAAGGGCATGCGGGTGACCAGCGGCGACGCCAGCCTTTTCCCGGTGATAGCGAAAGACGCGGCGCAGCCCCTCGGCGGAGAGCGGCTGACCACGGTGGGGCCCCTTGGCCACCAC
The DNA here is from genome assembly GCA_003160635.1 of Acidimicrobiaceae bacterium. Lineage (GTDB taxonomy): Bacteria > Actinomycetota > Acidimicrobiia > Acidimicrobiales > RAAP-2 > Bog-473. The sequence goes on from PMLV01000020.1 coordinate 4,850, forward strand.
GAAGAGCTTCCGTTCTTCTGTATCTGGCCGTTCGGCCAACAGGTAGGCCTGCACGAGTCCGGCCACGTCGGGATCGAGCGGGACGCGGCGTTCCTTGTCCCCCTTGCCGATCACCCGGACCCAGCCCCTCCCGATGTCGACGTCGGTGACCGAGAGACCGAGCACTTCCGCGCTGCGCAGCCCCGAGAACAGCATCAGCCCGGCCATGGCCCGGTCCCGATCCGTGCGCAGACTCCCCAGCAGATCCTGGGTTTCTTTGCGGTTCAGTCCCCTCGGGAGGCGTCTCGGTTCTCGGACACGCAGCTGGGAACGCGACCGCGGTTTGGCGAGGTGACCGAGCATCCCAGACCGGGCGCCCTTGGCCGTCCGGCGCGCCGCCGCGCCGCGGGGCACTGGGTTCTGCGCTGTCGGGTCGCGCATGGCCCGGAATGTGAACAGTCCCGAGACCGCCGCCATTCTGCGGTTCACCGTCGCTGGTGCATAGCCCACCGAACGACCGCTGCGGAGGTCGACGATGTTGCCACCACGTTGACCGGGAAGCACGGCCTCCCGGCACTCGGCCAGGTAACGCAACAGCGTGTCGGTGCTCACCGCGTCCAACGCGGTGCCGTCGGCCATCAGCCAGCGGCAAAAGTGCAGCAGATCGAACGCGTAAGCCCGCACCGTGCGTGGCGAGTATCGGCGGTCGGCCAAGTAGGAGAGGTACTCATTCGCCAATGCGAACTCTTCCGCCGCCGATCCAGCGAGCGCCCAGCCCTCATCATGACCGACCACCTTCAGATCAGATTCGACGTCGCTTTCGGCCATGCGTCATGAGTATCACCACCGACCTAGCCACGGGTGGATATTCAAGGGTAAATCACGCCGCTGAGGCGACTCGCTCGGATCGGCAGGCAACCCATTGGCCGGTTAAGGGGGGACTGTGAGGATCGCAGAAGTAGACCTGCACACCGGTGTCGAAGGTGAACTGGCGGTGCTGATTGAGTTCGCTTCCCTGGTCCCAAGTGATTGAGCGCACGAGTTCCGCTGGGAGGTCGGCGATGGCGACCTTCATTGCCTCATTCACGCCTGCCGCAGTTTTGCCGCCAGGAAGGTGCAAGAGCAGCACGAAACGGGTACTGCGTTCGACGAGCGTTCCGACGGCCGAGCGGTTCTTGGCCCCCATAATGAGATCTCCCTCCCAGTGTCCAGGCACAGCCCGGTCGGCAGCTTCGGCTGGGCGCTCGGAGATCATGACCATGCCGCCTATCCGCGTGGGCGACTCAAACCGAGCGTGATGCTGGCGGTGCGCTCGGTTTGACCGCAAGCAACGCGTAAGTTCCCTGCGCAGCTCGCCCCGGCCTTGGATAAAGAGGGATTGCTAGATCGTCTCGTGGCTCACCCACATCATCGGGTCGTGTGGGAACTCGACACGCAAGCGACGAGCGATCTCTTCGGGAGACCACCACTCCTCTAGCCATTCAGTCACCTTGTCGAGCAATAGGCCGCAGCACAGCTTCGAGGCCTTGGGACGCCGCGCCCGGTGCCCAGCCCGCCGGTGAGCCACTGTCGCGCAATAGTCGGCGCGGCCGGCTCTACCGCCGACTTCTCGAGACACGGTCGAGGCCGCTCGGCTGATCAACTGGGCGATCGCCGAGAATGTCTCGCCCCGTTCGATGCCGACCCGGATCTCCTCTCTCTCCGCCATCGAAAGTCGGGCTGGCGACGGATTCCACTCTTTGGGCGCACGGAGGCGGATCGCCTGGCGAACAAGGACGTTGCCGACCGCAGACTTCGAGCAACCGAGGAGGCGGGCAACCTCTCGTGAAGTGTGGCCATCCTCGGATAACCGGACCGCCTCAGCCTCCAACTCCAGGGACATCTTCGTCATATGGATCCTCCTCGATGGACTGCGCCAACAATGGTTGGCTCACCGAGTTATTGCAGTGATCCCTTGAGCCCGCCCTTCAAACTGGCCACGGACATCGGATCGATCTTGCGATATCAGAGCGCCTGTCCGTGGCCAGTCTTTAGTCCGAGCTTTTGGCCAGCAAAAGTCCGCACCCCTCGGTGTGACGTTCAAGTCTATGTGAGCTTGGGACCACCTCCTCGTTGACGGGCCTCTTTGAGCCGGAATGACTCGCCGGAGGTGGCCACGACGACGCTGTGATGAAGGAGGCGGTCGAGCAGACTGACGGCGGTGGTGTGCTCGGGGAGGAACTTTCCCCAGTCCTCGAACGGCCAGTGCGAACCGATGCCGAGAGACTTGTTCTCATACGCGGCGGCCACGATGCGGAAGAAGAGCTGGGCGCCGGTGTCGTCCATGGGCGCGAAGCCAATTTCGTCGATCAGGACGAGGTCGGCCTTCATGATCTGCTCGATGACCCGGCCGACCGAGTTGTCGGCCAGCCCGCGGTAGAGGGTCTCGACGAGATCGGTGGCGCTGAAGTAGCGCACCCGCTTTCCCTCCTCGATGGCGCGGTGTCCGAGGGCGACCAAGAGATGGGACTTGCCCGTCCCTGCCGATACAGCGACAGACTGCAACAGTTTCG
>PMLV01000315.1:0-14577 GCA_003160635.1 Acidimicrobiaceae bacterium
GCCGGAACCAAGGTTCTCTAGTGGAGGCCGCTGAAAGCACGCGGAGTTCGCCCGGGCCCCTTGCGTTCATAGGGTGCCGCGGCATCCACGAAGCACGGCGACGGAGCCGACCCAGTGGGTCATTTTCCGTAAAGCACTATCCATCTGCTTTGTTGGAGGCGGCGCCCGGATTCGAACCGGGGTACGGGGCTTTGCAGGCCCCTGCCTTTTTGGAGTTTGGCCCTGGTTAGGGCATTAAACCGAGGCCGGTTGAAGGCCCGATGACGCGGTTGTGACGCGTTCTACGCCACACCCCGCAGCTTGCGCCGTTCCGACCGCAGTTTCTGTCGCTGCTTGGCCGACGTCCCAGCCCAGATGCCGCCGAGGTCGGCCTGGGGCAGGGCGTCGTCGAGACACTCCTGGCGCACGGGACACAGGCCGCAGATCACTCGAGCCCTGACCGGGTCCGTTCCCAACGACGGGAAGAACAGGTCGCGGTCCTCGCCCCGGCACTGCGCCCGCTCCATCGACGTGAGGGCAGGATCGGGCACGGTGCCAGGCTACGGCGGCGGTATGGCCGTGGGGAACTCAGACTCTAAAGAGTTGCCAACGGCCTTCTCGCTGCTTCTAACTCTGCCTTCAGGCGGTCGATCTCATTGACAAGCTCGATCTGGTCGCTGCGCAGGAGCCTTAGATAGCTAGCGACTGGGGTGAAGCGCTGATTGCTCCCTGCCAACGCGATGAAGGGAGGCAGATCGTCCAAGCGCTCTCTGACTTCGGCCAACCGCTCGTCGCTCATTCCACTGGGGAACTCAGCCATGCCTGCCTTCCTCCATCGATCTATCACCCGCGCCAGCAAGGGCATTGAAAACTGCCCGCATCACAAGAATGAGCGAGCTAAACCTCTGCTGCGGCAACGTAGGCTCAATGCTTGCCCAATTCCACTGGCCCATCGTGCCGGGCATCCCATTTGCCGGGCTTAAATCGAACCGTTTATCAGGACTTATGCAAGCCTCCCAGCCTCCGGGTTGGGGGCGACGACGGGGTTGCACCTGCTCGTGAACAGCGGACAATTGACCGATGGCCCCGCTGGGTGGAGACTGTTCTCGCTGGTGGAGTAAATGCTGCCAGGGAGCGGGAAGCAAGGACCGGGATTTGACGCACGCCCGGTCCTTGCGCGATATCCGCTCGAAAGGGTCAGACGATGGACGGCCGCTACCCCTGCCCCGAGTGTGACAATGAGGACACCGAGTGGGCGAGTGCCGACCCGCGAATGAGGGTGTGCCGACCGTGTCGATTTGCATGGCGGCCGGACGACGAGTCGAACAGATCGTTATGAGCGAGATGATCTCGTTACCGAATAGCTGAAGTTCTTCGGCGACCGCTGATCGCCAGCTGAGCCCGTCTTCCCGCTAACCGGGCCTCGGCCCACTGTCGACGCACCCGCCGGGGAGGTGGTGACGCTCACAGAGCTCGTCCCGCTCGTCGTACGTGGCGGCGTTGGCGGCGCCCAGGCCCGTTCGACCCGAAGCGTCTCCCGTGACAGTGTTGGTCTTGCGGTACACGGCCCGGCGGGCATAACGCTTGGCGCCACCGGACACGCCACCGTGCTCGACGGCTTCGACGTTGCCGAGGTCACGGGCGGCACGGTAGAGCTGTGAGCGGACGGATTTGCGGCGGGTCATGTGAACGGATACTCCTGCCCGTCTTGGCCGATCAATGTATAGCCAGCGCCGTTGGGAATCATGCCTGCGATGGGCGCCGAAAGCGTGCGGCCTCCGAGAGAACCGTGAAAGGTCGCGTCGCCAAAAGTGAAGATGCCACCGTCCGAGGCAACCATCCAATAACCCAGCCCATCCGGCGTGGGGATCATCGCCTCGATCGGCTTGTTGAGCCTCAGATTCCCAGTCGACCCATAGAACGGCGCGTCGCCAAAGGTGAAAATCCCGCCATCGCTGGCGACGAGCCAGTAGCCGCCGCCGTCAGGAGTCACGGCCATTCCCACAATGGGCTGATTTAGCTTGATGGCCCCCGTGGATCCGAAGAACTGCGCGTCGCCAAAAGTGAAGATTCCTCCATCAGCGGCGACAAGCCAGTCGGGCAGGCAGAGCCCGAACCGACCATCGTCGCCCTGGCCACAAGGTCCAGAAAACCCTGACCGAGCAGCATTGACATCTCGTCGGCGAAGCCTGGGTAGTCCATCCCCAGCTCAATGCTGTAGGGAATGAACCCACGAGCCGTGTACACGGGAACTTGCGGCTGGGCAAACGTTGGCGTGTCGTCACTGACCGCGCTGGCTTCAGCGTCATAGCTCCACTGCATCCCGGAGGATGCGACGCCTTTCCACGCGTCCGTCGTGATGGTGACCATTCGACTGATCTGGAGCAAGGGGGCATCCGCGGCGCCCGACGTCAGGATGATGGGCGGGTCGATGAGGACCACGTTCGGTCATGTCGGCGACCAGGGGCTCGATCAGGCGTCGCTTCACCCGCTGCTGATGCCCAACATGGCCGCGGCCGCAAGTCCTGGAGGCGGCGCCCGGATTCGAACCGGGGTACGGGGCTTTGCAGGCCCCTGCCTAAACCACTCGGCCACGCCGCCGTGAGAGCAGGGCGGTCAGCCTAGTGGGCGGTGTCCTAGCGCCTGAAACGGTGGATCAGCCAGAAGACGCCGGCGATGAGCGCCACCACGACGGCTAGCTTCACGAAGAAGAAGATGATGCCGACGATGCTGCTCAGGACCCAGAAGGCAACGATCGCCCCGAGGATCCCCACGGCAACGACGGCGGCACCATGGCGCACCGTCAGCGGTCGCTTGGTCTCTCGACGAACTACCTCTTTACTCACAGCCCCAATGCTACGTTCCCGCAATGGCCCCTGATGCGTCGCTCCGGGAACGGCGTCGAAGACTCCTCGCCCGCCCCGACCTCCAGGGTGACGAATTCTGCCGGGCCTACTCCGACGAGGCAGACGAATGGCTCTCCGCCCTAGCCGACCATGCCGTGGGAGAAACCACGCGTCACCTGGCACTTCTCGCGGTCGGGGGCTACGGGAGAAGCTCGCTTTGCCCTTACAGCGACCTCGACGTCGTGCTCCTTCATTCCGGTCATCGCGACATCAAGGCGGTGGCCGACGCCATCTGGTACCCGGTGTGGGACGAGGGGGTTCGTCTCGATCATTCGGTTCGAAGGCCGAGCGAAGTGCTCGCCGCAGCCGCGGATGACGTGCGCGTCGCACTTGGCCTGCTCGATGCCCGCCTGGTCTGGGGGGATACCAAAGCGGCCGGTCCCCTCATTGCCGACGCACGCACGGCGTGGCGCGATTCGCTGGGCACGCGCTACCTGCCCGACCTGCAGGCCCAGATGGACGAACGTCATGCCCTCGCGGGAGACGTTGCCTTCCTCCTCGAGCCGGACCTGAAAGAGAGCCACGGCGGTCTGCGTGACGTGAGCGTGTTGCGGGCGATCTCGGCCTATGCGCCCCTGCTGGCGGACTATGCCGATCTGGAATCCCTCGACGAGGCAACGTCCGTTCTGACGAGGGTCCGGGTGGAGCTCCATCGGATCGCCCAACGCGAACAGGACAAGCTGCTGCTCCAGGATCAGGATCAGATCGCCGCCGCGTTGGCCTTTGCCGACGCCGATGCCCTCATGGCGGCGGTCTCGGCAGCAGGACGGCAGATCGCCTGGGTCAGTGACGACGTCTGGCGCCGCCGTCGGTTGTGGGACCCGACCCCCAAGCCACGCCGCCGACGGCGCCAGGGGGGAGGAGAGCGATCGAACGCCGGGAAGAGCGGGCGGGACGACACCGTGGACATCGGTCCGGACATGGTCGACGTGGGCGGTGAGATCGCACTGATCCCGACCGCCGCGGTCTCAGAGGACACGTCAATCGCGTTCCGTCTGGCGGCCACCGCCGCCGAGCTCGACCAGCCCATCGCAAAAGGGTCACTGCATCGGTTGGCCGACCGGATGCCGCCCCCGAGCGACCCCTGGGATCCCGAGCTCCTTGGCTCCTTGACCCGCCTGTTGGCGGCCGGACGCCCGGCCATCGACAAGATCGAGTCGCTCGATCAGCACGGCCTCCTCGTGCGGATCATCCCCGAGTGGGCCGCCGTCCGGAACAAGCCGCAGCGCAACGCCTATCACACCTATACGGTCGATCGTCACCTGTTGGAAGCCGCCGCGTTGGCTTCCGAGCTCACAGGATCGGTCGAGCGGCCCGACCTCTTGCTGATCGGCGCGCTGCTCCACGACATCGGGAAAGGCTTCCCTGGTGACCACACCACGGCCGGGATGGAGGTCGTAGGACTCCTGGCGACCCGCATGGGCTTCGGGGAGGACGACATCGAGATACTGGTGGACCTGGTGCGCCACCACCTCCTGCTGCCGGACACCGCCACTCGTCGCGACCTCGACGACCCCACCACCGTGGCCAACGTCGCCCGGGCGGCGGGAAACCGAGTGACGCTGCACCTCCTCGGTGCCCTGACCGAAGCCGACAGTCGCGCCACGGGGCCCTCCGCCTGGGGGCCATGGAAGGCGGGACTGGTCGCCGAGCTGGTCCGGCGGGCCGATCTCGAGCTGGCCGGCGAGACGCCGTCCGGTGGAACGGTGCTGATTCCTGAGGCCTACCGGACCCTCATGGAAGAAGTGCGCATGAGCGGGCTCCCCTCGGTCTCCCTCGACCCCCCGCAGGTGGTCGTGGCGGCCCCCGACCGCCCCGGACTGCTGTCTGACGTCGCCGGTGCGTTGGCCCTGCACGGTCTGGACGTGCGCGCCGCGAACGTGAGCGGCGAGAACGGCGTGGCCGTCGAGGTGTTCACGGTGGAGGTTGCCCGCGGCACCTGGCCGGACACGGCCCGGCTCCGGGAGGACCTGGCTGAGGTCCTGGCCGGAAAGCTGCCGATTGAGGAGCGGCTGTCGGAACGAGGGCGCGTCTACCCGGTCCGGCGACGGTCGGCCGCGCACGTGCTGGGAGCCGACGTGCACGTCGACAACAACGCGTCCGACAGCGCCACGGTGCTCGAGGTGCGGGCACCGGACGAGGTCGGACTGCTGCATCGGATCACCCGTGTCCTGTTCGAGGCCAACCTCGATGTCGTCTCGGCCCGTGTCTCCACTCTGGGCGAGCTGGTGGTCGACGCGTTCTACGTACGTGAGAACAACGGGACGAAGGTGACAGACCAGGCGCGCCTGGACGGGATCACGACCGCGATTTGGGACTCGGTGCGGGCTTGAGCTGCCAAGACCACTGGTAGAATCTACGTTGCCATGGCCTCAGGAAAGCACTCCCGCAAGAAGGCGCCCAAGAAGGAAGGCAAGAGCACGCGCCTCTGGGTCGTCGTCGTCGGTGCCCTGACCCTGGCGCTGGCCGCCGCCGGTATCGTCCTCATCTCCCGTAACCACAACGCGCCCGCCTCTGCGACAACCGCGGCCCCGCCCGCCGCGTTGCGCGTGCTGAGTACGTCGCCGGCCGGTGACAATGCGCCGGGTGACGCCACCATCTCGGTCCAGTTCTCCACCGATCTCGCACCGGGGAGCCCCATGCCGACACTCTCGCCGCCCGTGGCGGGCCAATGGGCAGTGTTGTCGCCCTCACTCCTCCAGTATCAAGCGACGGCGCCGCTGGTGCCCGGCACGGTCGAGACGATCACGATTCCCGGTGGGCCCACCGGCACGACCGGCTCGCGCGGCCAGCACCTGGACCTCGCGTTCACCTCTTCCTTCACCGTCGCTCCCGGCTCGACCCTTCGCCTGCAGCAGATGCTGGCCGAGCTGGGCTACCTGCCTCTCAACTTCACTGCGTCCTCACCTCTCACCTCTCCGACCCAAGAAGGGGCGGCGCAAGTGGGAACCTTCACGTGGCGTTGGGTCGACCAACCTTCCTCGCTGACCTCGCTGTGGACACCGGGCACCTACAACGTGATCACCAAGGGTGCGGTGATGAACTTTGAAGCGCAGCACAACCTCAAGGTCGATGGCGTGGCCGGGCCCGCGGTATGGGGTGCCGTGCTGACCGCGGTGGAGAGCGGCCAGGGCGATGCCCTCCCCTACGACTACGTCTCTGTGAGCAAGACGTTGCCCCAGACCACGACCGTTTACGAGAGCGGCTCCGCCGTCTACCACACCTTGTCCAACACCGGTGTCGCCGCGGCCCCCACCGCAGATGGCACGTTCCCCGTGTACGCCCGCTACACGGTGACCACCATGTCGGGGACCAACCCGGACGGTTCCAAGTACGTCGACCCCGGTATCCCTTGGGTGAGCTACTTCAACGGCGGCGACGCGCTGCACGGCTTCCCACGGGGCAGCTACGGCTTCCCCCAAAGTGTGGGCTGTGTCGAGATGCCGATCGCCAATGCCGCGATCGTCTTCCCTCTCACCCCGCTGGGCACCCTGGTGACCGTCTCTTAGCCGCACGCCTCCGGGGATGCCCCCTCGGTCGGTGTTGGCCCCCCTAACCTCTCTCTCCAGTGCGCATCGTCAGCATCGTCGGAAAGGTCCTGATCGGGGCGGGGATCATCCTGTTGCTCTTCGTGGCCTACCTCGTCTGGGGAACCGCTCTGCAGCAGTCCCACACCCAGAACGTGCTCCGTTCCACCCTCGAGCACAAGGCACAGAGCACGCAGGTGCGCGACGCGTTGGCCCAAACCGCCACCCAGGACCAGCTCCCCACCGGCCCCCCTGTCGTGGCCCCGACCACGGCGTCGCCCCCCGAAGGTTCGCCTGTGGGCGAAATCCGCATCCCCGCCATCGGCATTGACCAGGTGATCGTGTCGGGCACGGCAACCCAGGATCTCCGCCAAGGTCCAGGGCACTACACGAACACACCCCTCCCCGGTCAGGCCGGGAATGCCGGCATGGCCGGCCACCGCACCACCTACGGTCACCCGTTCTACAACCTCAACGTGCTCAAGGTCGGCGATCCCATCGTCCTCACCACGGTGCAGGGGATCTTCGTCTACGACACGACCGGGAGCCAGGTGGTCCCGCCCTCCGATGGGGCCATCCTGCAGAACCAGACCGGTGCGTGGGTGACGTTGACCACCTGCAACCCCCGCTTCAGCGCATCCACTCGCCTGGTGGTCACGGCCAAGCTCGTCCACTCGCAACTCTTCGCCGCCGCTCCCGCGGCCACCACCAAGCCGCCGGCGACGAAGGGGCACAAGAAAGGTCACCCGGAGACCACCGCACAGACGGGCGCTCTCGCCGGGACCTCCAACGGCCAGGTGCTCGATGCCGTCCTGTGGGGCGTGGCGGTGGCTGTCGCCGGGGCCGTCATCTTGCTGGCCGCGCACCGCTACCGCCGCCGTCGTTGGGTCATCGACGGTGTCGGCATCCTCGTATCCCTCGTCCTGCTCTATTACTTCTTCACGGCGATCTCGCCGCTGCTGCCCGCCAGCCTGTAGGCCATTGTCCGCGCTGCCGCTCCCTGAACAATTCCGGATATTTGCCCAGGGAGCCGCCAGGGACGGCGCCACGACCTACGACGTCATCTGCCGCGGCATGGCCGACGACCCGGACATGCTGGCCCTGATCGCCGAGGCGCCACTCCGCCAACGCCGGCCGAACCTGCTCCTGGCCGCCGTGCATTTCCTCCTTCTCGCGGGAGCGCGTCATCCGCTGGCTGCGTACTACGACACGGTGCAGTCGATCGCCGGCGGTCCCCCCGGCGCTCCTGGCGGTGACCTCGTCGCCGAGTTCAAGGACTTCTGCCTGACGCACCGCGCCGAGCTTCTCGCGCTCATCGCCGTGCGCAGCACGCAGACCAACGAAATCGGCCGCTGCACCGCTCTCCTCCCGGCCCTCAACGTCATCGCCGCGGGAGACCCTGAAGGCCAGCCTCTCTCGCTCCTCGATCTCGGGACGTCGGCGGGGCTCAATCTTCTCTTCGACTCCTACGGCTACACCTACCGCCAGCGCACGGACGGAGCGGTCCTCCCCGCGGGACGACCCGATGCGAAGGTTCACCTCGAGTGCACGGTCCGCGGTCTGTTGGGCGATCTGCCGCCGCTCTCCCTTCCGCCCATCGCGCGCAGGATGGGCATCGACGCCACGCCGATCGACCCCACCTCCGATGACGGTGCCCACTGGCTCCTGGCGTGTCTGTGGCCCGACAACCTGGACCGCTTCACGCGCCTGCACGAGGCACTGGCCGTGGCCCGCACGACGTCCACTCCGCCCGAGGTGTACCGGGGCGACATCGTCGACGAGCTGCCGGCGGTGGTCGAGCGCATTGCTCCCTCCAGCCCCCTGGTGGTGTTCCATTCCTGGGTGGCGGCGTACCTCAGCCCCGAACGGCAACGCGAACTCGTCGACACGGTGCGGGAGCTCGCACGAGGGCGGACCCTGCACTACCTCTACGCCGAGTCACCCGTCGAAACCCCCGGCCTCCCCACGCCACCGTCGCCGTCTCCCCGACCCACGTCGCATCTGGCAACGGCGCTGGTGCATCTTCCGGCCGACGGTTCGCCTCCCGTCCGATTGGCTGACATGCACCACCACGGGAACTGGCTGCAGTGGTGGGCTACCGCGCCGGACCCCACGGTGCGTCCCGGCGAGCCGGAACCTGCACCCCGTCCTCGGTGACCATGGAGGCGGCCCCCACCGCGGAGCGGCCGAACTTGTCACGGATAGCGTCGACCGCCGCCGTAGCGTCATGCCATGACTGCTCGAGCGACGTCGCACTCTGGGTACCAACATCGCGCCCGTCGCCGAGGTCGAACGACAACTGGTCGCCGCCCCCCTCGACCAGACCCGACGCGCTGACGCCGAGGAGCCTGATCCCGTCGGCGGGATCGATTCCCGCCAGCAGGGATGCGGCCACCTGGCCGATGGCACCGCCGGTGGTGATGGCCTGGCTCAAGGTGTACGAGCGCGTCTGCAGAGAAAGGTCGCTGAACTTGACCTTGACCGTGATGGTGCGGGCAGCGGTGGAAGCGCCCCGCAACATGGTGGCCACCGATTCCGCCATCCGGAGCACATGGCGCTCGAGTTGGGCCCGGTCGAGCAGGTCGTGACTGAAGGTCTCTTCATGGCCGATCGACTTCGCAGGCCGGTTGGGTGTCACCGGACTGGGGTCCTCACCATGCGCCAGTGCCGAGAGGTGGAGTCCGCTGGCCTTTCCGAGACGGCGCATCAGCGTCTCGCCCGGGACCGCGGCCAGGTCCCCGACGGTGCGCACGCCGAGCTCATGGAGCCGCTTTGCCGTGGCGGGACCCACGCCCCACAGCGCCTCCACCTTGTGGCCATGGAGGAACGCCAACTCGACATCGGGTTCGATGAGAACCACGCCGGGGCCCGGGACGAGTCCGGCACGGCTGGCGCGGGGCTTCGCCGCCCGCGAGGCCAGTTTGGCGATCATCTTGGAGCGGCCGATGCCGACGGCGCAGTCCAGTGACAGGTCGGTCCGCACCCGGTCTCGAAGGCCATACGCGATCTTCTCGGGATGCCCGAGCATGCGGATCGCCCCCGCCACATTGAGAAAGGCCTCGTCGAGCCCGATCGGCTCGACCATCGGCGTGATGTCCGCCAGAATGCCATGCAGTTGTCCACTGATCTCCGCGTAGCGTCCATGGCGGCCGGGCAGGAATATGGCCTGGGGGCACAGCTGACGGGCACGCACCGACGGCATGGCCGAATGCACGCCGAAGGCCCGGGCCTCGTAGGTGCACGAGGCCACCACCCCGCGCGCACCGGCCCCACCCACTATGACCGGCAGACCCGCCAGCGAGGGATCGTCGAGGACCTCGACCGAGGCAAAGAAGGCGTCCATGTCGACATGCAAAATGCCGGGAGGGGGGACGCCGTCACCCACCGAGCGTGAGGCGGCGGAAGCCCTCGGCAAAGAGAGCTCCGGCGCGCCGACCCTCCTCCTGAGCCCGGCGCCGGACGGCCTCGCCGGCCCACCCGCCAGGCTCGGCAAACTGCGTGCGATGGCACTCGACCGCGGTGGCCTTGCACTCGATCGTCTCTGACACGTCGACCCACTCGTCGGGTTCGAGCGTGCCTGACAAAAGGACCGTGGCCACCTGATGCGCCGGACCTGCTTGTGGAAAGTACAACGGAAGGGCGGCCGCCGGGGCCACGGCATCCAACAAGGCCATACCCGCGATGCGATGGTCACGATGATTGAAGTACTCCTGGCCGAAGAACAGCGCCGTCGGGTCGTGGCCGCACACGACGTCAGGTCGCAGTCGGCGCACCCATTCGACGAGCACCTGCCGGAAGGCATCCGAATCGACAAGTTCGCCGTCGGGGTACCCGAGGTTGGCCACGCTGGCCAGACCGATCACGGCCGATGACTCCTCCAATTCGGCGGCGCGGGTGGCGACCAGCTTCTTGGATTTGACGTTGGGATCAAACGTCCCTTTACCGCCGTCGGTGCACACCACGAGGTGAACCGCAGAGCCGGCCCGGGCCCAGCGGGCCAGCGTCCCTCCGCATGCGACATCCGCGTCATCGGGATGGGCGTACACCGCCAACGCCACCTCGGGTGTGTCGTCCATCACCGCCGTTTGGGCTCCGTCATTTTGGTCAAGAGCCCGACCTCTCGCTGGAAGTCGCCGGCATCTTCAAAACCCTTGTAGACGCTGGCAAAACGAAGGTACGCCACATCGTCCAGCGCCTGTAGTCGCTCCAGCACGGCGACCCCGACCTGCTGGCTGGTTGGCTCCGACGTCTCGCTCCGCAGGGCATCTTCGACCGCCTGCGCCAGTTCCTCCATGTCGGAGTCACTCACCGGCCGGTTCTTGCATGCGGACCGCACGCCGGCCACCACCTTGGCCCGATCGAACGGCTCGCGAAGCCCCGTTCGCTTCACCACCCACAGTGGCACTTCTTCGACCCGCTCGAACGTCGTAAATCGACGGCCGCATCCGAGGCACTCGCGGCGGCGCCGAATAGCCCCGCCCTCTTCGGCGAGACGCGAATCGACGACCCGATCGTCATCAACGGCGCACCACGGACATCGCACACCGTCGACCATAGTCAGGGAATCAGAAGATGCTCTCCCGGCACGAGCACAGAGGACCCCGCCTCATTTTCCAACCTCTGCTCCATGCCGGCCACGTTGCCGCCGTCCACCCGCGCCGCTATGGACGCAGGCGTGTCACCGCTGCGGACGACGTACTCCTGGCCGGCGGTCGGGCCCGCTCCGGCGATCGTCGTGCCCCCCAGTGCCCGGATGGGCAACATCAGGAGAACCAGGAGGACGACCACCACGGCGCCGAGGATCAGTCGTCGACGCTGTACACGCGGCGAGGGTCCGACCCGCTCAGCTGGTGCGGGCACCACCCTCAGCCTGGGATAGAACGCCTCGTACTCCAGCTCAAGTGCGACCGACATCGCATCTCCTCCTTCGAACACCTGTTTGCTCTTTCCACAGTGGAGCACGAACATATGTTCGCTGTCAAACAATTTTCCGAACGCCTGTTCGCTCCGCACGTCCACCAGAGTAGGGAGGGGGTGTATCAGGCCCTCCCGACACGGGGGGAACCGGCAGGTCGGGCTGCTTCACACCACCGACCGAACAGGTGTTTGCTTTAGGGTTCCGGGCCAGCTATCTTGAGGAGACACGAACGGACGTTCGCCCCCGCCTCAGGGTTGGTAGAGGGCAAAAGGAGAAACCGATGGCCGAAGTCCTGAGCGGAAAACGGCAACAGATCCTCACCTTCATTGCCGACAGCCAGCGTGACCGCGGCTACCCCCCCTCGGTCCGGGAGATCGGCGAGGCAGTCGGCTTGGCCTCGTCGGCCACGGTGCACACTCATTTGGCCGTGCTACAGCGCGAGGGCTATCTGTCCCGGGATCCGAGCAAGCCTCGAGCGATCCAGGTGCACTACGACCCGACCTCCACCAAGAGCATGGCGACCTCGGCGGTGCGCAATGTGCCGCTCATCGGCGATGTGGCGGCCGGCACGGGTGTCCTGGCTCAGGAGAATGTCGAAGAGCTCCTCCCCATGCCCGAGCAGTTCACGGGCACCGGACCCACGTTCATGCTGCGCGTGCGCGGAGACTCCATGATCGACGCAGGCATCTTCAGCGGTGACTTCGTGGTCGTCCGTCAACAGCCCGAGGCAGAGAACGGTGACATCGTCGTTGCCGGTATTCCAGACGACGAGGCCACCGTAAAGACGTTCAGCCGCCGCGACGGGCAGATTGTCCTGACCCCGGCCAACGCGGCGTACGAACCCATGGTCTTCGAGGGCGGGGATGACGTGACGATCTTCGGCAAGGTCGTCACCATCGTGCGCCAGTTGTGACCGCGGCCAGCGCCCGCGTGTTCCCGCAGACCTTCGTTCCTACGTGAGCAACTTTACTTGAGCAACCGGGACAAACGCCGGTCGGCCAGCACCTTCCCACCGGTCTGGCAAGATGCGCAGTACGTCATCTCGTAGGACTCGAAAGCAACGCGACGCATGGCGTCCCCGCAACCCGGGGTCGGGCATGGTTGGCCGAACCTTCCGTGCACGGCGAAGCGACCACCCAGCTTGGCCTCCGAAAGGCCCCCGGTACGCCTGCGCTCGAGGGCAAGCGCCTCGTCGAGCACGCTGGTTGTCGCCGCGAGCAGCCGCTCCCGCTCCTCTGCACTGAGCGAGCCCAGGGATGCGAACGGGGAGAGGCGGGCGCGGTGCGAGATGTCGTCACCCCATCCACGCCCGATCCCCGCCACCACCCGCTGATCACGTAGATCGCTGTGCAGGCGTCGCGTGCTCGTGCTGGTACGAATCAACTCGGCGAACTCCGGTGAATCGGGCTCGGGCCCGAGTCCTTCCAGCGGCCCATCGTCACCCGGGGCCAACACCCACCACGACGCCTTGCGCTGCGTCCCGTACTCACGCACGAGAACCGCCCGTTCCCCGACCGCCACCGGCGGCCCGACCCCGAGGTCGGACGGGCCGGAGAAGATGAATCGGACGACCGAGCCTCGCGGCCGGGTTGTCTTCGGGGGTTCCTCGACATCCACTCGGCCTGCTTGCGAGAGATGCACGACGATCCGGGTCCCGCCGGCAAAGGCCCATACCAGATACTTCGCCCGGCGCGTGATGGCGTTCAGAGTCTGTCCGTAGAGATCCTCAACCCGAGGTGAGAACGTCTTGAGCGAGGAAAAGCTGAGCAGCTGCGCCCCCTCCAGGGCGCGACCCGTCACGAACGTCTCCAGCCGTTCGGCCAAGGCCTGCATTTCGGGAAGCTCGGGCACCTTGGCACAATGTTCTCATGACCTACACCCACGGGCACCACGAATCTGTACTGCGCAGCCACACCTGGCGCACCGCGGAGAACTCTTCGGCCTACCTCCTCCCCCATCTGCGGCCCGGGCAGTCGCTCCTCGACATCGGATGCGGTCCAGGAACGATCACGGCCGACCTGGCCGAACTGGTCACCCCAGGTCAGGCGGTTGGTCTCGATGCGTCGAGTGAGGTCATCGCGCAGGCAGAGGCGTACTCGCAGGGCCGGGGCGTGCCCAACCTGCGTTTTGAAGTCGGTGACCTCTTCGCCCTGCGCTTCGACGAGGCCACATTCGATGTCGTCCATGCGCATCAGGTCCTGCAGCACCTCGCCGATCCCGGCGGTGCCCTCGTCGAATTGCGCCGAGTGCTCCGCCCCGGCGGGGTTCTGGCCGTCCGGGACAGCGACTACGGCGCCTTCGTGTGGGCTCCCCCAGAGGCGGCGCTCGACGGTTGGATGGAGCTGTACCTGGCCGTCACCGAACGTAACGGGCACAACGCCCGCATCGGCCCTTCACTGCTCGGCCTGGCCCACGCGGCCGGCTTCGACGATGTCACCGTTTCCAGCACGTGCTGGACGTTCGCCGATCCGCAATCACGGCAATGGTGGGGCGGCCTATGGGCCGATCGGGTCCGCTTCTCCCGCTTCGCCGAACAAGCCATGGGGTATGGGCTCTGCGACGCTGAGGACTTGGATCGTATGGCTCAGGCCTTCGTGCGTTGGGCCACATCGCCTGACGGCGTGTTCGTGGTGCCGCACGTGGAGATACTCGCCCGCCGCTGAGGAGCGCAGCCCCGTCAGTCCAGCCAGAGCTTGTCGGTATAGATGTCGGTGCCCGGAATGGTGGGAATGAACGGCAACGCGGCGACCACTCTCCCGAGCCCTGACTCCTCCAGGCGGCGGCGATGCTCGACGATGACCGGCTCCCACGCCACCTCGGGGGGCGTGCTCAGGAACCACAACAACAGCGTCCGGCTCTCGCTTGCGGCCTCGCGCGGCACGTCTCCGGGAGCATCGATCTCCAGGGCGATCGGCGTGAAGGCGGCCACCAGGTCTGCGTCGGACCCCGGAAGAAGGGCGGGAAGGTGCTCCGAGCGAAGCCATTCCCACAACACCTCATTCGTGATGCCATCGGTGCGGTCGATGAAGACGGGGACGAACCCTCGGTACGGGTGGTCGAGCGCCACCTCGATGGGAACTCCATCGGGGTGGCGGCGGAACTCCCAGCAATAGTCGTAGAGGAGCGTGTGCACGTGGTCCCGCTCTTCGAACATCCGCCCCGCGGCGTGCAACGCGTTGACCTGACGCAACGCCCAGCGATTCCACACGGCGTGATAGCCGTCCAGCACCCAGTACACGGAGACGTA
>PMLV01000315.1:14588-58520 GCA_003160635.1 Acidimicrobiaceae bacterium
GTGAAGAGCATCGATCCGAGCTTGACCGGTTCGGCTTCCGCCCCCACTTCGATGGGACGACGCTTCTTTGGGGCAGCATCCTCAGTCATAAAACCGGAACCTAACAGACCCCGTCAGACCGTCCCGGTGCCCAGCATCGATCCGGTGGGGGCCACGGAGCCGCCCGCCGGTTCGACGGTGAGCGCAAGGGCTGTAGGACTCCGGGATCCCGCGGACGTAAACGTGGCCTGCTGGGGTGACTGTCCCAGGAGTCCGAGCGAGATCGGGCGCCGGTCGAACACCCCCCACAGTTGGTAGGTCTTGTCGGACGGCAATGCCGGCAAATTGGACTTCACCAGATAGCCCCGGCCATCGGGAACCATCACGAACTCTGCCAGCCGGCGGTGTCCCGGCGTCACCACGTTCACGACCTTGCGGCCCGGCGTGTCGAGCGCAGCGACGACCGCCGTGTGCGCGCTCGTCCCGACCGCGTTCTGGAGTTGGGCAATTCGATGATCGTCATGGACGAGGTTCACACCCAGGACGATGGCGACGGCTGCAGCCGCCACGGCGATCGAGGCGACCGTGAACAAACGGTTCCGCCCGGAGCGCCGCGTGCGCGCAGAACGAGGCGTGCGGAATGCACGGGTTGCCGTATCTTCCCCGCGCGCACCATCGCGCCCGAGCACCGGCATCGGTGGTGCGGCTTCATCTGGGCGGGAAGGGAGGCGACTGGCAATGCTCTCCCACAAGCCCTCCGGAAGCGGTTCGACCGAATTGCCCAGCGCCGCCGCCACTTCTCGATGCGTGTCGACTTCGGCGCGGCAACGCGGACACTCCGAGAGGTGCGCCTCGATCTGCTCGTACTCGTCGCGGTCCACCGCGTCGAGGGCGAACGCGCCCAGTAGCTCACTGACCTCCTCGTGTGTCACGCGTCGACCCCCTGGACCCCTGCTTCGACGAGGACGGCCCGCATGCGCCGCATGCCATTGCGGATGCGGCTCTTGACCGTCCCTTCGGGCTGATCGAGGAGCTCGGCCACCTCGACGTAGGTGCGCCCGTCGAAGTAGGCGAGCTCTATGGCGCGCCGCTCTTCGACGGGAAGTGTCCCGAGCGCTTCGGACACCTTTTGCGCCAGGGAGAGATCCCATACCTCGTGTTGCATGTCGTAGGCCGCGCTCGCCGTGCGGCGTGCGTCCTTCGCCTCACGGAGCCGACGCGAGTTGAGGGAACGGATGGTATCGACGGCGCGGGCATGGGCCTGCGCGAGGAGGAAGGACCGCAAGGTGCCCCGGGTCGGATCGAAGCGGTCCGGCTGGTTCCAGAGACGAAGGAACACCTCTTGCGTCACATCTTCAG
Organism: Acidimicrobiaceae bacterium; assembly: GCA_003160635.1. Lineage (GTDB taxonomy): Bacteria > Actinomycetota > Acidimicrobiia > Acidimicrobiales > RAAP-2 > Bog-473. Next base: position 15,927 of record PMLV01000315.1, read on the forward strand.
CCTCGGAGGCGCTGTTGAGCACGCGCCGTGCCAATCCGTAGACGGCCCCGCCATGCCTCCGGTACACCTCGGCCAGGGCTACCTCGCTGTAGCGGGCGACCGAGGTGACGAGCTGAGCATCGCTCACATCTCCGATCTCTTGCATGTCATTTCCTATTCGGATCTGTCTTGAGCTACAGATGTTTCGGCCTGTGACCCATCCGGGCTGGGCCTCTGGTCCGAATAGTAGGTGCTATGAGAACGACGATCGATTCCTACCGGAACAGGGCAGGGCGGCTGAACCTCGAAGGCATCGACTTCGATGACTTCAAAGACCAACCCCTCCCCGGAGCAGTACTCCGCACCCTGCGCTACATGCACGACGTGGAGCACCACACCGTGTGCTACCTGCGAGACCTGCTCCTCACCCCGGCACACCAGGACCCCGAGATCACCTCGTTCCTCTCGTGTTGGGTCTTCGAGGAGATGTGGCACGGCGAGGCCATCGGCCAGGTGCTCGAGGCCCACGGCGAAGCGGCCGGGGCGCCCCGTATTGCCGCGCTGCGCCAGCGCCACCGGCGCAAGGAAGCGGTGACCACCCTGAGCACCATCGCCTCGGCCGCGTTCGCCGGGCGGGGCTTCATCGCCCTGCACATGACCTGGGGTGCCATCAACGAGTGGACGACGCAGGCCGGCTACGGCCGGCTGAGCGAACGGGCCGGCCACCCCACGTTGCGCGAGCTGTTGGCGCGGATCATGAAACAAGAGGGCGGGCACATCGACTTCTACGCCTCCGAGGCGGGTCGTCGGCTCTCGGAGAGCCAGCGGGCCCAGAAGCTGACCCGGTTCTTTCTCAGCCACACCTGGCGCCCGGTCGGCTCTGGGGTGATGCCCAAGAAGGAAGTCGACTTCTTGGTGGGCTACCTCTTCGACGGCCCAGAGGGACAGGCCGTGGCCGAGCGCATCGACCGGCGGGTCGACCGCCTACCGGGCCAGGGCGATCTGCACTTGCTGACGACGGCGGTGACGAAGCTCTCCGCACAGCGTGCGGCCGCGTAGGGACCGGCACCAGATCACGGCCTGCTCGCGGCACGCGGTCACGCAATAAGCGCGGCGAGGACCTCGCGGGCCTGCTCCAATTGGGCGCGCGTCACGTGCTCGTCAGGGTGATGGGCCAAGAGTGGGTCCCCGGGACCGAAGTTCGCGGCGGGAACGCCGTGCTCCCAGAACGACGCCACATCCGTCCACCCGACCTTGGCCCGGGGCGCGGCGCCGGACTTCGCCACCAGCGCGGCGAGCAACGGATGGTCGAGCGCGGGAGGCGCTCCATCGGCGCCGTCGATGACCGTCCAGCCGTCACCCTCCCCCTCGTTGAAGGTTCCGGCCAGGAGCTGGCGCACGTACGCCTCGGCATCGCCCAGATGCCGGTCGGGTGCGTAGCGAAAGTTCAACGTCACGCTGGCGGCGTCCGGCACCACGTTGCCCGCCACTCCCCCGTCGACGGCCACCGCCTGGAGTTGTTCGACATAGGTGCAGCCGTCGAGCACCACCGTCCGGCTCTCCCACGCCGCCACTGTCTGGAGCAGCGCGCCGAGTCGATGGATGGCGTTGCGGCCGGTGAACGGTCGCGCCGTGTGGGCGCGCACGCCCCGCAGCGACACCACGATCCTCATGGTGCCCTGACAACCGGCCTCGACGAACGCCCCCGTCGGCTCGCCCAGGATGGCCGCGTCTCCCGCCAGTAACTCCGGCCGCTGTCGCCAGAGCGCCAAGAGCCCACTCTCGGCCCGCCCCACTTCCTCGCAGGCGTAGAAGCACCAGGTGAGGTCCATCGATGGTGCCGGAGTGGTGGTGGCCAGTTCGAGCATCACGGCCAGGCCACCTTTCATGTCCGACGCTCCGACGCCCCACAACGTGTCGCCGTCGAGCGTCGGTGCAGCATTGTGATTGGGCGGAACCGTGTCGAGATGCCCGGCCAGGACCAGACGCTGGGCCTGGCCACCCATCGTGCGTGCGACCACGTTGTCGCCGAGGCGGACGGTGTCGAGCCACGAGCAGTTGCGGAGGCGCTCCTCCACCAGATCGGCCAAGGCGCCTTCGGCATGACTCGGCGAGGGAATCCCCATCAACTCCGCCGTGGCCCCCAACAAATCGCTCTCCATCAAGTGCTGGCGCCATGTTCGCGCAGGACGGCGTTCAACTCCGCCTTGTCGTGCCGCTCCCCTTCGTTCAGCCGTTTGATGACCAGCACGCAAGGGATGAAGAACTCGCCGCCGGGATACTCCCGCCGGCGGCTGGCCCGGATGGCGACGCACCACGGAGGCACCACTCCCCGGCTGATCTCCTGGCCGGTCTCCGCATCGATGACCGGGATCGAAGGATCGAGAAAGCTGCCTGCACCGAGGACAGATCCCTGTCCGACCCGGGCTCCCCCGGTCACCATGCAACGGCTGCCGATGAAGGCGTCGTCCTCCACGACCACGGGCACCGCGTTGGGGGGCTCGAGCACCCCGCCGATGCCCACCCCGCCGGACAGGTGCACCCGTGCACCGATTTGCGCGCACGACGCCACGGTGGCCCAGGTGTCGACCATGGAGTCCTCCCCCACCCAGGCACCGATGTTCACGTAGGACGGCATCAAGACGACACCGCGGGACAGAAAGGAGCCCCAGCGCGCCGACGCTCCCGGCACGACACGCACCCCGGCCGCAGCGAAGTTGTGCTTGAGCGGCAACTTGTCCGCGCATTCGAATGGGCCGTACTCGATCGTCTCCATGCCGCGGAGCGAGAACAGCATCAGGATCGATTTCTTCAACCACTCGTGCACGACCACTTCACCGCTCGCCGCGTCCACCTCCGCCACGCGGGCCTGGCCCGAGTCGAGTAGGTCGATGGCCTCCTCCACGATGCGCACCGCGTCGGTGTCCTTCGGGGAGAGCTCGCTTCTGCGTTCCCACAACTGTTCGATGCTCGACTGGAGATCTGCCATCCGGCTCACCCTAATAGCGGAGGGTCGGTCGGTTGGAGAACGCGCCGTCCCGGGCCGGAGCTCAGCCCGCACCCTCCAGGCGCTCGGCGACCAGTTCGAGCCGGTCCATCGGTTGGACCACGGCCACCCGCACGTGGCCGGCGCCGCCGGCGCCGTAGAGGTCGCCGGGACTCACGAGGAGCCCGGCTCGTCGCGCCAGGTCGTGAGCCATGGACCAGCCGTCAGCCCACCGCGCCGGCGGTACCGGCACCCACAGGTAGAAGCCCCCGTCGGGGAGCTCTGCCGGGCAGCCCGCTTTCGTGAGCACACCGGCCAGGAAGACCAGCCGCTCCCGGTAGCGCGCCCGTTGCGCCACGACGTGCTCGTCATCGGCCAGCGCCACGGCACCGGCCGCCTGAGCGGGCCCGGGCACCATGAGGCCGGCGTGTTGCCGCACGCTGCGCAGGAACGTGACCAGATCGGCGTCGCCGGCGAAGAACCCCACGCGCACGCCGGCCAGGTTCGAGCGCTTGGAGAGCGAGTGCACGGCCACCACGCCGTCGAACCCGCTTTGCAGGACCGAGCGCGCCGGGCCCTCCCAGGTGAACTCGGCGTAGCACTCGTCGGAGAAGACCGGGATGCCGCGGGCTCGACCCCAGTCCGCCTCGGCGCCCAGGTCGCCCAGGCCCCCGGTGGGATTCGAAGGCGAGTTCGACCACAGCACGAGGGCGCGGGCCGCGTCGGACGGGTTGATCGCCTCGAGGTCGAGACCCCCGGCGTGCCCCGGGAGAGGCGGCACCGGCACGGCCCGGCATCCTGCCAGCGCCGCTCCCATGGCGTAGGTCGGGTACGACACCGCCGGGTACAGCACCGTGTCACGATCGGGCTGGCGCAGCCGGAGCATGTGGGGCACCGACGCCACCAGCTCCTTGGTGCCCACGCAGGCCGCCACAGAACCATCGGGTACGGACCCGAGCCCGAAGCGTCGCTCCAACCAGGCCGAGGCGGCGCCGATGAGGGCCGGGCTCCCGGCCGAAGCCGGGTACCCACGCTCGCTCCCCGACGTCGACAAGGCTTCGACCACGGCCGGTGGTGGTGGGTCGCACGGCGTGCCGACAGAGCAGTCGACCATCCCACCGGGCAACGCAGCCGCCAGCTGGCCCAGGGCGGCGACGCGGTCGTAGGGATAGGGCGGCAGGTCGAACGGGACCCGGACCGACGTCATCGGCTCGCCACGAACTCGGCGAAACGCGCCTTGCCCACCTCGTCGAGGACCACCTGCAGGATGGCGAACTCGTCGCTCTCGGAATGGCCGATCACCTCTCCTTCGCGGTGTACTGCGGCCAGCACATCCCCACGGGCCCACGGCACGACCAGCTCGACGACCCGGTCCGAGCCGCGCAAGCGGTCGCCGACCACCCGCAGGAACTCGTCCACCCCTTCGCCGGTGCGGGCGGACAGCAGCACCGAACCGTCCAGCCGATGGGCCAGGGCCTTGGCCTCTTGGGGTGCCCGGTCGGCCTTGTTCACGACGACCAGTTCCGGCACATCCGCCGCGCCGATCTCCTCGAGCACCGTGCGGACGGCGGCCATCTGGCCCTCGGCGTTCTCGGCCGTGCCGTCGACCACATGGACGAGAAGGTCGGCCAGGCGGACCGAGGCCAGGGTGGTGCGGAATGCCTCGACGAGTTGATGCGGCAGCTTGCGCACGAAGCCGACCGTGTCGGTCACCAGCACGGTCTCACCACCGGGCAGTGCGAATTGCCGGGTGCGGGGGTCCAGGGTCACGAAGAGCCGGTTGGCCGCCGGCACGCCGGCATCGGTCAACGCGTTGAGCAGTGTGGACTTGCCGGCATTGGTGTAGCCGACCAGCGCAAGCTCGCGATGGCGCCCGCGGGCGCGGCTACGGCGTTGCAGTGAGCGCGTGCGGTCGACTTCCCGCAGGTCGGCCTCCAAGCGGTGCATGCGCCGCACCAGTCGCCGGCGATCGACCTCGAGCTGGGTCTCACCGGGCCCCCTGGTGCCGATCCCTCCCGCCTGCTGGCTGAGGCCCCCACCCCGGCCCCGCAAGCGCGGCAGCCGGTAGCGCAGCAGGGCCAGCTCGACCTGGGCCCTGCCTTCGGGGCTGCGGGCGTTCTGGGCGAAGATGTCAAGGATCACCGCCGTGCGGTCGATGGCGGTGCGCCCGAACACCTTCTCCAGGTTCCTCTGTTGGGCCGGACTGAGCTCCTCGTCGAAGACGACCGTGTCCGCATCGAGGGTGCGGCTGAGCGCGGCGATCTCCTCGGCCTTGCCGCGCCCGATGAACGTGGCCGGATCCGGGGAGTCCCGCCGCTGCACCACGCGCCCCACTACGTCGGCCCCGGCACTGTCCACCAGCTGCGCCAGCTCGTCGAGCGCCTCGTCGACCGCTTCGGGAGAGATGCCGGGGAAGATGACGCCCACCAGGATGATGCGCTCGCGGAACGACCGGTCGATCAGCGTCCCGGGCAACACGTTCGTCAAGAGAGCATCCCCGGGTGGATGTCGATGTCGGCCACCTTGCGCACCGGCCCAGCCAGGAACGCAGGGTCCTCCGCGCCTGCGCCCAGCGTGACCTCGAGCGTGCCGCCGGGGTTGCGCACGCGCACCGGCCCACTTCCGTCGAGCACACCCCAGGCCCGCGCCGCGGCCGCCGCAGCCACGCTGCCCGTCCCGCAGGCGAGCGTCTCGCCGGCGCCGCGCTCCCACACCCGCAGGTCGAGGAGCTCTCCGTCGCCGTCGGACGCCACGCTGACCCACTCCACGTTGATCCCTCCCGCAAAGGCGGATTGCAGCTGGGGCCCGAGCACCGCGATGTCGACGCTCGCCACCTCGGGGCCGCACAGGACGAGATGCGGGTTGCCCACGTCCACCGTGCGAGCCTTGCGATCCGCGAAATCCTGGGGCTGATCGGGCCCGAGCCTCACGGGGCCCATGTCCACGCTGGCGCGGGCCCAGCCGGGTACCTCCCCCGCCACGAAGTCGACCGTGCGGCGACCGCCCTTCGTGGCCACCGTGAAACGCGGCGGAGCCACGAGTGCAGCATCGACGGCGGCCTGGGCCAGGCAACGAATGCCGTTGCCGCTCATTTCGGCCTCTCCCCCGTCGGCGTTCCGCAGATCCATGGAGAGGTCGCAGCCCTGGCGACCCGGGCCCACCCGGATGATCCCGTCGGCCCCGATGCCACGTCGGCGGTGGCAGAGCAGGCGGACCTGGCCCACCGAGAGGTGGAGCGTGTCGCCGGGATCGAGGACGACGATGAAGTCGTTTCCCGCCCCTTCGTGTTTGGTGCAGTGCACTCCAACAGTCTCGCAGCTCACGAGCGCGGATCGTGCGCCCCCAGGGCCTGGTCCAGCAGCTGGGCGGGGCTCACGTCGGGATCGGTCCACACGATCCTGGGATCCCGCCGGAACCACGCCGCCTGGCGCCGGGCAAAGGATCGGGTGCGGCGCACCGCTTCCTCCACGCACTGGCCGAGGGGGACGCCGTCTTCGACGTGGGCCAGCAACTCCCGGTAACCCAGAGCCTGGCGAGCGGTCCGCGAGATGCCCCCGGGGCGACCGGCCAACGCCCGCACCTCGTAGAGCAGGCCCTCTTCGACCCAGCGGGCGAAGCGCCCGGCAATGCGCCGGTCGACCTCTTCACTCGCCATCGTGAGGCCGATCATGGCCACCGGCGTGGGCGGGTAGCCCTCGAGGCCGGGACCGAAGGTCGAAAAGGGCCGGCCGGAACCCAGCGTGACCTCGAGGGCGCGCACCACCCGGCGTTGATTGTTGGGTTCCATCCGCCCGGCCGCCACGGGGTCGAGCGTGGCCAGGCGGGCATGGAGGTCGGGTACGGCGACCCGACCCGCGGCCAGCTCCCCCTCGAGGGCCGCTTTGACGTCCGGGTAGCGGCCGGGGAACTGCAGATCGTCGACGACGGCCCGCAGGTAGAGGCCGGTACCTCCGACCAGCAGCGCGTGGTGCCCCCGGGTCGCAATGCCCTCGAGCGCCTCGCGAGCGGCTCGCTGGAACTGGGTGACCGTGAACTCCTCGTCGGGGTCGACCAGATTGAGCAAATGGTGTGGCACCTCGGCCTGCTCGGCCGGGGTCGGCTTCGACGTGGCCATGTCCATGCCCCGGTACACGCACATGGAGTCGACCGACACGATCTCGACGTCGCCCCGCCGCCGTGCCACGTCGAGGGCGGCCTCCGACTTCCCCGACGCGGTGACACCGAGGAGTGAGACGACGGTCAAGCGCTGGCCAGCGGGATCCGCACCCGGTGCCGCGGCCGCGCCGTGACCTCGAGCAACCGACCCGAGAGGTGATGCGGATGCCCGGCGGTGATGACGACCTTGGCCAGAGCGCCCGCGGTGGGCGTCCCGCTCATGCCCGGCGACGTGGGCGCAAAGTGGACCAGTTTCCCTTGCCGGGTCCGCCCCGACAGCATGGCCTCGTCGCGGCGGCTCACCCCCTCGACCAACAGCTCCTCGGTCCGCCCGACCCGAGCTTGATGGCGGGCCAACGACGATCGGTCGACCACGGCCTTCAGGCGCTCGAACCTCTCCGAGATCACCTGCGGCGCGATGAACCCGTCTTCCATGGAGGCGGCCCGTGTGCCCGGCCGGGGCGAGAAGATGAACGTGTAGGCACTGTCGTAGGCGGCGCTCGCCACCACGGCCAGCGTGTCTTCGAAGTCCTTTTCCGTCTCACCAGGGAAGCCCACGATGATGTCGGTGGTGAGCGAGTAGGCGCGCCTGGCGTTCCTGATCCACTCGATACGCCGCATGTAATCGTCGCGGGTGTAGAGGCGGTCCATGGCGGCCAGCACTTTCGAAGAGCCGGATTGGACGGGCAGGTGGACGTGGTCGCAGATGACGGGATTGGAATCCATGGCATCGACAATAGAGCGCACGAAATCGCGCGGATGCGAGGTGGTGTAGCGGACGCGGCGGATGCCGGGGACNNGGAAGCCCACGATGATGTCGGTGGTCACGCCGAGATCCCCGATCGCACGGCGCGCCGCCGCGAGCCGTTCCAGGTAGCGCTCGGCGCTGTAGCCGCGGCGCATGGCCGCCAGCACCCTGTTGCTCCCCGACTGGAGGGGCAGGTGGAGCTGTTCGCACACTTCGGGCACGGTGGCCATGGCCTCGATCGTCTCGGGACGCAGATCCTTGGGGTGCGGGCTCGTGAAGCGGATCCGGCCGATGCCCTCCACCGCACCGACAGCCCGCAAGAGATCGGCGAACAGAGGCCGCCGGCGTGTGATGTCGCGGCCGTACGAGTTGACGTTCTGCCCCAGCAGCGTCACCTCCGTCACCCCGCGCTGGGCCAACGTCTCGACCTCGGCCACGATGTCCTTGAGCGGACGGCTCACCTCGGGACCCCGCACGGCGGGCACGATGCAAAAGGCGCACGAGTTGTCGCATCCCATCTGGATGGTGACCCAGGCCGCATAGGGCAGCTCGCGGACGGCGTCGGGGGCCATGAGGTGGTTGGAGATGCTCTCGGGCGTCGGCGCATCGAGGATCTCCATGACCTGACCCTCACGTTCGGCCCGCCGCAACAATTCCGGCGCGCTGGTCAGATTGTGCGTCCCGAACACCACGTCGACCCATCCGACCTTGCGCTGGATGAGCTCACGGTCCTTTTGAGCCAGGCAACCCCCGACGGCGATCTGCAACCCCGGCTTGGCGTCCACGAGGGTCTTGAGGCTTCCAAGCGTCCCGTACAGCTTCTGGTCGGCGTTCTCCCGGATGCAGCAGGTGTTCAACACGACGACGTCGGCCTGCTGCAGATCGTCGGTCTGCTGCAGGCCATCGGCCACGAGCATGCCGGCCAGGCGCTCGGAGTCGTGCTCGTTCATCTGGCACCCGAAGGTGCGGATGATGAAGTTCTTGGCCATCACCGAGAGTCTACGACCCCCATTCGAGGATCTTGATGCCGCAGCATGGGCGATTGGGCCGGGGCCGGGGCCGGGGGCCGGGGGCCGGGGCAACGGTGCGGCGGCAGCGTGGCACCGAAGGGCGGGCGGGGTGCCCGTTTGAACCAATGTCGCCGGTTCTGCGTCATAGTTGTCAATGGGTTGGTTGGCGCGCGCCGGGGTTGGGTTGGCGGCGGTTTGCGTGATGTTTCCCTGGTACCTGGGACAGCCCGTGGCGGCGGCCCCCATCCCATTTGCCGCAGCGGGCTCCGTCATCGGGGTCTCGACCCCCTCGGCCCACCAAATGAACGGTCTCTGCCTCGTATCGGGGGCGCCGTCAGTGGTCCCTGGATCGTCACCACTGATCGTCGCCCCTCACCCCATCGCCGTCACGATGGCGTGGCTCCCGGGACTCAATGCCTCGACCTGCTCGACGACGACGACGCGAGCCGGCGCGCCGGTGGCACGCTCCTTGGCACGCGACATCACGCGTTCCCCTTCGCTCTCTCCCCGCGCCGAGTTCCACTGCCCCATGGACGACGGCGCCCGCGCCGTGGTCTCCTTCGCCTACGCGCGCCATCGCATGTCAGCGCCGATCGTGGTCGGTCTCAGCGGGTGCCGCTTCGTCTCGGCCTCCGGCAAGGTGCGGCGCTCGACCACGACGGCCATCAGCACGGAATTGGCCACCCTGGCACCGTGCGGATGGAAGGCGTACTTCAACGGTGCAATTGCTGGGTGCTGAACTCAGTCCGGTCGGACCAGGCCTGTTTGAAACGCCAGGACCACAGCCTGCACCCGGTCCCGAAGGTGGAGCTTGGTCAGCATATGGCCGACGTGTGACTTCACGGTTGCTTCCGAGACGTACAGGCGCTCGGCAATCTCGGCATTGGAAAGCCCCGCCGCAACGGCGAGAAGAACTTCCAGCTCTCGTTCCGTGAGGTCGCGCAGGACCGGCGGTACCCCATCACCCTCATCTGCGCCCGATGACAGATCAGGGAGTTGATGCGCGTACTCCTCCAAAAGCCTTTTGGTGACGCGCGGGGACACGACGGCGTCGCCGTGCGCCACGGTCCGGATGGCATTGACGAGCTCGCTCGGCGGAACGTCCTTCAGCAAGAAACCACTGGCGCCGGCACGCAGTGCACTGAAGGCATACTCGTCCAGATCGAACGTCGTCAGGATCAGAACACGCGTTGCCGCACCGGATTCGACGATGGCGCGCGTGGCTTCAATGCCATCGAGTGAAGGCATGCGGATGTCCATGAGCACGAGATCGGGCGCGTACGTTTCCACGAGGCGGATTGCGGCGTGGCCGTCTTCGGCCTCTCCCACCACGGTCATATCGGCCTCGGCTTCGAGGATCATCCGAAAGCCCTTGCGCATGAGGGCCTGATCGTCGGCCAGGACCAGCCGGATGGTCATGCCAGAGCCGGCGCGCGACATAGGCGAAGCGTCGTCGCCACCCCCCACCCTCCGCTCGGGATCGGTCCCGCACGTAGCGCTCCCCCGAATGCTGCCGCTCGTGCCGCCATGTTGGGGACCCCATGCCCGCCGTGAGCGCCCTCGAATGACCTGACAGAGGTCGGGAGCGCCGTCTGTCCGTTATCCACAACGCAAAGGGACACATCCGGGTCATCAAAGGTCAGAGTGACCTGTACCGCGTCGGCCGAGGCCGCGTGCCGCAACGTGTTGGTGAGCGCCTCTTGAATGATGCGATACGCCGTAAGTTCAGCTGCTTCCGACAATTCGAACGGGGTCCCCTCCCAGGTGATGCTCACACCCAGCCCGGTGGCACGCACTCGCTCGACCAGTGCTTCCAGCTCGTCGAGCCGTGGCTGGGGCGGATCAACCGGACCTGCCGGAGTGTGCAAGGGGTCGGATGTCCTCGTTTCGTCACGCCAAAGGCCCAACATGCGTCGCATGTCGGTCATGGCCTGTCGGCCGGTATTCGCCACCTCGCGCATGGCCTCGGTGGCTCGGTCCGATTCCTGACTTCTCGTCACACATGCCGCGTCGGCCAGTGTCACCATCACCTGGAGATTGTGGGAGACCACATCATGCAATTCGCGGGCAATCCGGGCTCTCTCGGTTGCTGCCGCCAACGATGCCTGTTGGTCACGCTCGTACTCAAGGCGTTGCGCCCGTTCGGCCAGCCAGTCGATCTGACCGCGCAGCGCCCTCACGACGGCACCGGTGAGGAATGCGGCGAAGTTCATCCCGGTCAAGAACACCAACGACTCGAAGTGGGATCCGACCGGGTCCCAGTGCACCGTCGCCGCGATGACACCGACTTGGAGGATCAACAACGAGACGACGACCCGGACCCACTGGGACACGGCGGAAACCGAGTACAGCGCGACGAGGAGCGAGGCGTCAGCCAACGCCGGGGTGCTCGTCACCAATTGCACGACCGCCACCACCGAGATGACGAGGAACACGCAAAAGGGTGCCCGCCGTCGAAGAAAGAGGGGGGCGGTGAGCGCGGCATCGAACCCGACGTTGGTGTGAATGGGGCCAGCCTGGAAAAACCAACCGGAGCAGAAGAGAAAGAGGCCTACGGCGACGGCGATATCGACCCACCGGGCGTAGCGCTCATCCCAGTTCGTCAACGATTCCCAAACCCGCCAGGCTCCGTCCATCTGTCTGGCGCTGTCGCGGTGTGTTGGACCGGGGGGATCTGCTCCATCGTCGTGGCCGTGGACTCGGGTCTTTGACCCGCCGACTCCCGCGAGCGCGTTCTTCATCGCGGCCCTCCGCTCGTGGACCCGTGGCGGCGCCGGACGCAGGACGATCTGACCCGAACCTTGGTAAGAATCGAGGTCACGGGACGGCGGGACGGCGGGAGACAAACGTCGCGGGTGACGTCGAAAGGTCGCACCTGAGGCACAGTAGGAGGTGGGAACGCCGCGATCGACCGACCTGAGGATGATCGTCGACGCCCGACGTCAGCCCTGAGTCGGACCTGGCACACGAGGTGACGCTGCTCCTCGCTCCCACCCGAGGATGAGAGTATCCCGCCCGTAATCACTCCCAAGGCGCTCACCTCGCCCGAGGGCAGGGGTTACCGTGTGCCCATGGGCGCTCAGGCATGGGCGATTCCACCCGGGGCGCAGGTTCGGTGATCTTGCCGTGCTGAACGAGTGGGGCCTGGTTGCCTCTACCCACGGCCGCGGCATGGGTGGCCTTCCCCCGATCGTCCTGCTTGGCGCCGCCAGTGCCGTCGCGTACGGGTTTGCCGCCGTGCTGCAGCACGGCGTGACCGCGAAGCAATCCCCGGACCAGGGGATGCGACTGGGTCTTCTCGCAAGCTTGGCCCGCCATCCCCTGTGGCTGGTGGGCAATGCGCTGGATGGGGTCGGGTACGTCCTTCAATTCCTGGCTCTGCGACGAGGGTCGCTTTCGCTCGTCGAACCTCTCCTGGTCTTGAGCCTCGTGGTTGCGCTGCCCGTCGCGGCCCGACGCGAGCATCGGCGCATCTCCCGGATGGCGATCGCCTCCGCGGGTGCCATTGCAGTCGGCCTCGGACTGTTCATGGGAGTGGCCCGGCCCGGCATCGGCCATCCTCGCGCCACGGGGGAAGCCTGGATCGTCCTGTCCCTCATTGTGGCCTTCGTCTGCGGCGCCGCCGTCGTTCTGCGTAACCGGACCACCTCACCGAGTCGGGCCGCGGTCCTCCTGGCGGCCGGGTCCGGGGCGGCGTTCGGCTACACGGCGGCGCTCACCGAACGCACCGGCCACCTGCTCAACATGGGCGTCCTCCACGCCCTGACGAGCTGGGAGCCCTATGCGCTGCTCATTTCGGGCGCGGTCGCGCTCCTCCTCACGCAGGGTGCCTTCCACGCCGGCGCACTTCGACTCTCCCTTCCGACGCTGACGGTTGCACAGCCGCTCGTGGCCATCGCCATTGGTCTCGTCTGCTTCGGGGAGCACATCGACACGCACGGGCTCGCTCCGGTCCTCGAGATATTCGGCTTGGCCCTGGTGATCGCCGGCGTCTTCGCACTGGCCCAGACGCCGGCGATCGCCGCACTTGAAGATGCCGTTCCCACCAGACAGGCATCTCATCCCTGAGGATGACCCTCATCGGCCCATTTCATCCCGAGAGCCGTTGTCAGCCCATGGGCCGGTCCTTAGCCTCTGCGATGTGCTCGATCTCGACCAGGCCACCAGCCGCGATCTGGCCGTTCGTGCTTCCGGGCTGACCAAACGCTTCGGCGACCGGACAGTGGTGGACGCCCTGGAGCTTGCGATACCCAGAGGCTCGGTGTGTGGATTCGTCGGGCCCAACGGGGCCGGGAAGACCACGACGATCCGCATGCTGCTGGGGTTGATACAACCCTCCGCAGGCAGTGGCACGGTGCTCGGCGGAGATCTCGGCGAGCCGCAGAGCTACCTGCACAAGGTGGGGGCGCTCATCGAGTCCCCGGCGTTCTATCCCCAGCTGAGCGGGAAGAACAACCTTCTCGCCCTGGCCCGGCTGGCCCATATCGATGCGACAACCATTCCCGATGTTCTTGATCGTGTGGGTCTGCTCCAACGCGCCGATGATCTGTACCGCAGCTACTCATTGGGCATGAAGCAACGGTTGGGCATTGCCGCTGCGCTCCTTGCCGCCCCAGAACTCCTGATTCTCGACGAGCCCACCAATGGTCTCGACCCGGCGGGAATCGTCGAGATGCGCGATCTCATCCGTTCGCTAGCCGACGAAGGAATGACCGTCTTCGTCTCCAGTCATCTGTTGTCCGAGATCGAGCACATCTGCGATCGCCTCATCATGATCAGCGACGGAAAGACGGTCTTCCAGGGTGAGGTGGCGAAACTTCGAGCGACGCGGGGTGACGAGCTGATCCTTCGCCCGGAGTCTGAATCGAGCCTCGCGTCGCTCCTCACGCTCGTACAACGGGCAGGGTTCGCCGCTCGGGTCGAGGAGGCCCTCCTGAGCCCGCCAACGGTCGTCGTCGAGGCAGGGTCCGACCAGGCTGCTCCGTTGAACCGCTTGGCCATGCACGCGGACATCACCCTGATCCACATTTCCGAGCGCGCCCGCTCGCTCGAAGAGGCATTTTTCGAGCTCACCGGGACCCACTCGCGCGACGTGGAAACCGCCCACTCCCTCGGTAGCGTGACGTGATCGTCGACGCCTTTCGGAGCGAGTGGGTCAAGCTGCGACGCACCACCCTGGTGCTCGGGGTCTTCGGTGGCCTGGCCGCGGCGGCTTCGTTCTTCGTGGTGCTCCTTTTCTCCCAGGCCGCCGCGGTCGGGCCGGGTACGGCTGACCTGCCGAGCCTTCAGGTTCTGGCCCAGCCGAACGGGCTCATCTATGGGGTGAACCGGGTCGTGGTGCTGCTGGGCATCGTGGCTTTTGGTGTGGCCGCATTCCAGATCGCATCGGAATACAGCCTGGGAACGCTTCGTCAGCTTCTCGTCCGGCAACCGCGACGCCGGATCCTCCTGACCGGGAAGTACCTGGGCGTCATCACCTTCATCGTGGCCGCCGTCGTCGCCGCGTCCCTCATCGCCGGGGGCGTCGCCGTCATCATGGCTCACGTACGCCACGTTCCGGTCGGTGCCTGGTTCAGCGGCACGGGCGTCAAGGACCTGACGGAGGCCCTGGGTGAGCTTCTCCTGGCCGTTGTCGGATTCGCCACATTGGGCATGGCGGTCGGGCTCTTTCTGCGATCAGCCGTCTTTGCGGTGATCGTGGGCCTGGCCTACCTGATCGCAATCGAGAACATCGTGGGTCGGGTCCTGCCTTCCCTCAACCGCTGGCTGCCCGGACAGCTCTTGTTAGGGGTCGGGCAGGGGGGAAACGCCACAACGACCTTCCCACGAGCACTCCTGGTCAGTGCCATCTACCTCGCCGGGGTCGCCCTCCTTGCCGCCAACACCTTCAGGCGGCGAGACGTCACCGCCTGATAACGTGGGCGCGTACCCCCTACGACAATGTCACGCCTTCTCGGAACGCTGACGATGTGACCTGATCGATGAACGAGCAGGATCGGTCACACAGAACGCCCACTTCACTGTTCGGACGGTACGGCCGCGCCGGTCAGCTCGGATTGCTGGGCACCGTGCTCGTCGGCGTCGCGGGCTCACTTTCCGGCTCGCCGTTCGCGTTAAAAATGCCGGGGGCCTGGTTCTTCGGCGTCCCTTCCCTTGCCTCTGGTGGGATCGCACACGCGCGGGCATTGTTGCTCTGGTCCGAGCTCACGTGTGGATTCATTGGAATTCTCCTCTTGTGCCGCGCGTGGCTCACCGTGTGTCGCATCGTGAGACGGGACTCCGAGGAGCGGACCGGGGGGCTCGCCTGGCTGCTTGCGGTGTGGTCAGCCCCCCTGCTCATCGCCCCACCGATGTTCAGCAATGACGTCTACAACTACGCCGCCCAAGGGGAGATGGTGAGTCACCACATCAACCCCTATCTCTATGGGCCTGGGGTTCTGGGCGCCTCTCCGTTCGCCACTCTGTCGCAAGGCTTTTGGATCAATACCCCATCTCCCTACGGCCCCCTGTTCAATGGTCTCGACGGTGGTGTCGTGCAACTCACGGGCCACCGCGTACTTGCCTCGGTGGTGATATTGCGCCTGGCGGCCGTCATCGGTGTGGCGCTCATTGCAGCCTTCCTGCCGCCCTTGGCACGAAGCTATGGACACAACGGCGCAGTCGCGTTCTCACTGGGAGTCCTCAACCCGCTCGTGCTGCTCTTCCTTGTCGCGTCGGGGCACAACGACGCGCTCATGATCGGTCTCCTCGTCGCCGGGCTCTTCCTCGCCCGACGGCAACATCCCGTTCTAGGAATTCTCCTCTGTTCGCTTGCCGGTGCCATCAAGGCGCCCGGCCTGCTCGGGGTGGTCGCCATCGGATGGATGTGGAACGATGAGCGACTCCCCTGGCGTCGATACCGCAACCTGGCCGGAGCGGCGGCGATCGCTGCCGCCACCTTCGAGGGCCTGTCCCTGCTTTTCGGACTGGGATGGGGATGGGTTCGCACCCTGGGCGGAGCCAACACGGTGACGACGTGGGTGACTCCGTTTGAACTGATGGCCAAGCTGCTACGGGTCATTTCCAGAGTGACCCACGTCGACGTCTCCTCAACCGTCTTCCTCGACGTGGCGCACATCGCGGGCCCCGTCATCGCCATCGCCCTCGGTGTGCGGGTATGGCGGCAGCTACCGGAGATCGGCATGCCCCGAGCCATCGGCATCAGCCTCCTGGCCCTCGTGCTGTTGGGTCCGATCGTGCAACCCTGGTACCTCCTGTGGTCACTGCCGCTTCTGGCCACGACGGCAGGCACGAGGACTGCATCGACGATCAGGGTGCTCTCGGTCTCGGTCTCCCTCATGGGGGCATTGAGTCTGGGCCAGGTCACCAGCGAGCTGGGGTCACTGGGACCCCTCTACGCACTGCTCTTCGCCCTGATGTTGGCAGGCACCGTCGTCGCAACCGGCACATCAGGAGGCGACGAAGGTGCCTCGTTGCCGTTCACCTTCAGGACTCAGTCGTGGCGGCCGTTACCGACATGGCGCATGCAACAAGCATGACGATGCAGTCGGTGACGACATCGTTGGCGACATCGTTGGCGACGAGCGAAGAGAGGCCGTCCGCGACCGCCGCTCCCGATGGTGCCGCATCCGCTCTCCGGGTCAATTGGGCGGTGATCGTCGTGATCGCCGCCGCGGCGGCGGGCGTCCTCGCTCTACAGGCCTTCCTTCACGGCCATTTCTCCGCCCTGGACGAGTACGACGACGGTGTCTACTTCGGGGCCTCGATCGAGCTGTTCCACGGACTGCTGCCCTACCGGGACTTTGCCTTCATCCAGCCCCCGATGATCACGGTGTGGATGCTCCCGTTCGCCGCCGTATCGTCCGTGACGGGAACTGCGGCCGCCATGGAAGCAGCGCGCTTCTTCGTCGACATCGTGTCGGTGACCAACGTCGTGCTCGTCGGCGTGTTGGTACGTCGCCGCACGACGCTTCAGGTGATCGTCGCAACAGGGCTGATGGCCTTCTCGCAAGGGACCATTCGCTCGTCACAGACCATCTTGCTCGAACCGTTCCTGGTCCTCGCTTGTCTGATCGCCCTTCTCTGCCTCCTGGACGGGGAGGGCATCACCACTTCCGCGCGGCGGCTGTGGTGGTGCGGGGCATTTTTCGGGATGGCCGGGGCCACCAAGGTGTGGGCCATCCTTCCCTTTGCGGCGGTGGTGATCGTTCTTTCCCGTCGCGGCCATCGCTCGCGACGAAAGGTGATCGGAGGGGCGATCGTCGGATTCGTGGCCTGCTCCTTCCCCTTCATCATCGGAGCACCAGCGTCCTTCTTTCAGCAGGTCGTCCTCACGCAAGCCGTTCGCAACGCCGGAGGTTTACCGTTCCCTCAGCGCCTGGCGGACCTCACCGGGATTCCGATGCTCTCGACGTCCATCGCGAAGGGCAGTCCTTTCGGATCCCTCGTGCTCTCCCTCGTCCTGATTGCTCTCGGCACCGCGGCAGTCGTGAGTTGGCGGCGGCGCCGTGAAGCACCCTGGCTGCCTCTTGCGCGCGTCGCCGGGTGGAGCCCCCTCCTCGTCGGATGCGCGTTGCTGATATCGCCCACCTACTACTACCACTACTCGGGCTTCATGGCGCCGTTCAGTGCTCTTCTCGTGAGTTCGATGATGGGCCACCTCAGCCCTCGTGTCCGGCACGTTGGTGCGCTCCGGCCGAGCACCCGAAAGGCAGTGACCAGTGGTGCAGTAGTTTCCGCTCTCACTCTCCTTCTGGCGCTCGTCATCCATGAGGTGGTCAGACTTCCCGTGGCCCCGCACATTGGTGACACCCTGAGTGACGCCATCCCGGGTCATGGATGCGTCCTCTATTCCGACCCGGCACTCGCGCTTCTCGACAACCGCTTCACCGCCGACATCGGCGGCTGCCCCAGCGTCATCGACTGGTTCGGTCAGGAGCGAGTCCTCGATGAGGGGCGTTCGGTCACCGTGTCGGACACGAGCAATGGGCACCTACAAGAGGTCATGAACCATTGGATCAAATCCTCCGATGCGGTGGTCCTCCAACACGGCAATCTCGGCCTCGACAGCGCCAACGTGAGCTACCTGCAGCATCACTTCGATCAGGAGGAACATCTCCCCCGCGGCCTCAGGATCTACATGCGCGATTCTGCCCGCGCGTGATCGAAACGCCGTGGAGCTCCCGGCTGCACCGGGAGCTCCACGTGCGGCAGCGACGCCATCGGACGTCGGCGGATTAGCCGGCAGGTGTGGCCGGGCTGGTCGAAGGGGTCGTGCCACTCGGTCCCGAGCTCGAGCCGGACCCCATGTTCGGGCAGTTCTTGGTCGACGAGGACGAGCCACTCGAGCTGCTCGGTGCCGTCGTGCTCGTCGACCCCGAGGAGTTCGTCGAAGAATTGCTTCCCGTCGATGAACTCGTCCCGGATCCACTGGCGGCGGTGGAGTTGGTCGAGCTCGTACTCGATGTGCTCGTGGCCGCATTGGCGACCACTGCACCCCCGGCGACGAGGCCGCTGGTGAGGGCACCGATAGCGAGCGCACTGCGGAGTCGGAGTTTCATGGTTGTAGGTCCTTCCTGATTGATGGTTGTTCGTGCTTCCCCATGTGAGGGAACACCATCACTGTGCGAAATGGATCTGTGGGCCGGGACAGAGGCGAGTCAGGACGCGATAGGAGTTCGCGTTGCCCACCATGATCCGCCGGGCACGCCGCAATGAGGCGCCCGCCCGCGACTACCGGGGCGTGACGACCCGCGGTCTCTGCGCCAACTGCCCTAGAGGGACGCCCGCAGGGGTTCGTCGATCGGGACGGCAGACAGCTGATCGCCGAGTTGATCGCTCACGATCCGCACATCTCTCGGTGGCGCGGGAACGGCCGTGCTCGCACCCTCTGGTTGCGCCGGCGTCGCCGGGCCCGACCGGTCGCTGGTGTCGTCGCTGTCGGATCCGCCGATGACTCGCACGTGCGCCACCGCCGGGCTGAGTTCACGCGCCGGGTGTTGGGCCAGACCGTCAAGGTGCCGGAGGGCTCGGCGGCGCCGGAACGGCCCTGTCGGCGACGTCCGGCTGCCCGGTCCCCCATCGCTGTCGACCGACCATCGCTGCGAGCGTTTCATGCTGCACATTTTCGCAGAGCGCAGCGCCGGGACCGCGGACCGTACCGGCGGTGGGCTCCGGCGTTCACGGACGGGAGGTGGGCAGCTCCGCGTCCTCGCCGTAGACAATTCCCCGACGGTCCGCCCGGAGCACGAGGACCCGACCGGTCAGCCCCGAGTCCGCCAGTGCCACCTGTGCGCCCGCACATACCTTCTCGGCTGAAGATTCGAGGGTGACACCCAACAGCGATGGACCGGCACCTGACCAGCACGATGCCAGCGCGCCGCAGTCCACGAGGGCCGTCAGGAGGGCCGGAGCCTCGGGAAAGAGGGTGGCGCGCGCGTCTTGGTGCAGGCGATCCGCAGTCGCGGCAGCGGTCAGCAACGACGGCTCCGCCAGGCCGGCCAGGAGTAGGCCCATCCGACCCAAGTTGAAGAGGGCGTCATCGCGCGAGACCGTGCCGGGCAGGACGGCCCTCGCTTCGGCCGTGACCAGGGCTCGATCGGGGATGATCACGACGAAGGCCAGCTCGTCGCTCAAGGGAAGCTGGGCCGCCCTGGGACGACCATCGACATGCGTGGCCGCGACAAGTCCGCCGAACACGCTCGCAGCAGCGTTCTCGGGGTGGCCATCCAGATCGGCCGCAACGGAGAACGGGTCGTCCGACCCGGCCGCGGCGGCCGCGGCAGCCGCCAGCGCGGCCGACGAGCCGAGGCCACGCGAGACCGGGATCTGCGAGCGGACAATCACCTCGATGCGATCGTGGCCGAGGATGGAAGAGGCCACTCGCACGGCGAGGTGCGACGCGTCATCGCACAGGCCGGCGCCCTCCCCTTCGCTGCGAATGCGCAATGACCCTGCCGGCTCTATCTCCACCTGGACATAGCAGTCCAACGCGACGGCGAGCGCATCGAATCCGGGCCCCAAATTCGCCGACGAGGCAGGGGCTCGGGCACGCATCATCTCAGAATAGGCGTTGGAGCAGGGTGGGCTTCGGAAGCGCTCGCTGCAGGCGGACCTGGACCACCGCCCGCTGTCGGCCCAGTGCCAGGACCACGGCCCCGATGCGCGTGCCCCCGCCGGCACCCGCGCGGATGTTGCGCCCCTGGAACGCCCGGCGTGCGCTGACGCCGGGCCACGTCAGCATGGTGACCGTCGATGCGGCCGTAGCGGCGACGGTGTGCCCGGCCACCCTGACCACGGCCACCTGCTCCCCCGCCCGGATGATGGGCGCGGCACCAATGGAGACATCGACGTGGTCGGCCAGGTTCAGGGCGAGGTAGCCGGCGACCGCCAGAACGTCCGGCCCGGTCTGCCCCGTCACTGCGGCAAGAATCATCGCCTTCTTTCCTTGCACCCGACGCGTGACCGCCACGACGTCACAACCTCCGGCCGCGGTGGTGAAGCCCGATTTGACGCCGATCACACCCTGGAACCCCAACCACGGCGTGTACGTCGAGATGGTGCCTGCCACCGGCAGCGTGACCGAGGACATCCTGACGATGGAGGCGAATGTCGGATCATCCATGTCGAGTGCGGCCACCTTCAAGAGGTCCGCGGCGGTGGACAGCGAGCCCTGGTCGAATCCGCTGGGATCGGCGTAGTGCGTGTGACGCATGCCGAGCAGCGTCGCCGTGGCATTCATCTTGGCCACGAAGGTCGGGATGTCACCCGCGTCCCAGCGTGCCAGGGTGTCCGCGAAGTTGTCGGCCGAATGCACGAGAAGCCCCTCGAGCAACTGGCGCTCGGTCAGGACCTCCCCCACCGCCACCTGCGCGTTGGCTTGATCCTCGACCGTGTCGGTCTCGAAGTCGTTGAGGTCGGTTTGGGTCATGGTGAGACGGGGCCCGTCCTCGCCAAGAGGGAGTGGATGGTCCCGGAGGATGAGATAGGCGGTCATCAACTTCGTGAGGCTGGCGATGGGCACCGCCTGCTCGAGCCCCGAGGTCACGTCGACGCCTATCGACGGTACGGCGATGGCCGACTGCCCCGTGGCGGGCCATGGCAACGACACCTTCGACGCAGCCACGTAGACGCTCGTCGGCATCGTTGCCGTCACGGAGACCACGGGAACGGCCGCGCGGAGGCGGACGGCGGCCAGCACGCCCAGCGCGAGCACGACCGCCAGGGTCAGCAGCGTGACGATCCACCGTCGCCTGCGAGAACAGCGGCGATGCGGGAGCGAGAGCCGAGGGGTTGCGCCCACCGGTCCCCCTGGAGGAGCACTCGCTGCCCGACGCGAGCCCGACCCGAGCGGCTCCGCCATGACCGGTGGCGGGTCCGAGGGGCTCAACTCATCGCATCGAACTCGTCAGGGGTCATCAGCACTTGACGCGCCTTCGAGCCCTCGCTCGGTCCGACCACTCCCTTGCGCTCGAGCAGGTCCATCAATCTTCCGGCCCGAGCGAAACCCACACGGAGCTTGCGCTGCAGCATGGACGTTGACCCCAGCTGGGATCGGACCACGAGGTCCATCGCGGCGGCGAGGTACTCGTCATCGTCGTCGTCAACCCCATCGATCCCCCCTGGTAACCCTTCGATGACGTTCTCGATGCCCACGACCGGCTCGGTCATGCCGCCCTGCGCCTGCCAATGATGGACGACGTCCCGCACCTCTTTTTCAGAGACCCACGGCGCCTGGAGACGCCGAGGAACATTCGATGAGGCCGTGAGCAAGAGCATGTCCCCCTTGCCGACCAGACGCTCCGCGCCGGCTTGGTCCAGAATCACCCGGCTGTCGGCGAGCGACGACACGGACAGCGCCATCCGGCTGGGGATGTTGGCCTTGATCACTCCGGTTATGACATCGACGGACGGGCGCTGCGTGGCCAGGACCAGGTGGATGCCGACCGCCCGGGCCATCTGGGCGATGCGCACGACGGAGTCTTCGACGTCGCGCGCCGCGACCATCATCAGGTCGTTCAGCTCGTCGACCACGATCAGTATGAAGGGCAGGACTTCGGGAAGCTGTGGATCGTCGTCGATCTCGTCGTCGCTGTAGACGGCGGGATGGTCCGCCCCGAGCGCACGCGCCGTCGTCTCGGCCACCCGCCTCTTGTCGGACGGGGGCCCTGACGGAGCGATCTCGCCCGCCGCCAGAGCCAGGTTGTACCCGGTGATGTCGCGCATGCCGTTCTCGGCCAACAGGTCGTAGCGCCGTTCCATCTCCTTGACCGCCCACTGGAGGGCGTTGGCTGCCTTCTTCGGATCGACCACGACCGGGCTGACCAGATGCTGCAGGCCGTTGTACTGGCCGAGCTCCACCCGCTTGGGATCGATCAGCATGAGCCGGACCTGCTCCGGGGTGCTGCGCATGAGCACCGAGGTGATGATGGAGTTGATGCACGACGACTTCCCGGCCCCGGTCGCCCCGGATATGAGGATGTGTGGCATTTCGGCCAAATTGGCCATGACGGCACGCCCTGCGATGTCGCGGCCCATGGCCACTTCGAGCGGGTGTGTCGCCGTCTTGGCTTCGGCGGAATCGAGGATGTCACGCAACGCCACCAGCTGGCGGGTCCGGTTGGGCACCTCGACCCCGATGGCGGACTTGCCCGGGATCGGGGCCAGGATCCGCACGTCGGGCGACGCCATCGCGTACGCGATGTCACGCGAAAGGCTCGTCACGCGGGCCACCTTGACCCCCGGCCCCAACTCAAGCTCGAAACGGGTCACCGTCGGACCGACGGTCTTCCCCACCAGCGTGGTGATTACGCCATGCGCCTCGAGGGCGGCGACCAGTGTCTGCCCCGCTGCTTCGAGTTGGCGCAGATCGTGACTCAACTGCTTGGTGGCCGAGAGGATCTTGATGTCCGGCAGCACCCAGGAGCCGCCGGCCCGCGGCACTGCGCCCACCACGGCGGGGACCCGTGCGGGCCCCGGCTCGGGTTCTGCATCCGGGGCAGACTCGGCCGGGCTCAGATCGAGTTCCGGCTCCTCTTCGGGCTCAACCGGAGGCTCGGGCGCCACCTTGACTCGCGTGGACTTGACCGCACGCTCGTCGGTCTCGTCGACATCGATCTGCGTCCCGCTGTTCCACCACGAGGCCAACGTGGACCCGAGCGCGGTCGTCCCCGTGCGGACGATCCGCCCGAAAGTGGCCAGTGACACCCCCGTCGCGATGAGACCGGCCACGAAGACGAGCGCGACGAAGAGCACCCCGGAACCGGCCGAGCCGATACCCGCGTGAAGCGGCCGACCGACGAGGGCGCCGACCCAGCCGCCCGCTTGGCGCAGTCCGATGGATGGCTGGAAGGGCGGGTTGTCCTTGGCCAGCTGCCCCAGACCGCAGAAACCGATGACCCCGAGGGCCGCTCCGATACCGGTGCGCAGCGGCTCGGGTCGGTCCCGCTCCACCAACAGCACCACACCGGCCCCCGCGGTGACGATCGGGATGAGGATGCGGGTCCAGCCCAGCACCACGGCCAACCCCGAATTGACGCCATGGCCGACCGGGCCCAACGCATCGCCCCAAATGGCCAATGCAAGAAGCACTCCGAGCGTGACCAGCCCGATCGACCACAGGTCGGCGGAGTGGCGGCGCAGCAGTGAAGGCGGCGCCGGCGCCGCCCGCTTTCGGGGTGCAGAGTGCGCGCCTCGCGAGGCCGTCTTGCGGGCGGGGGTGCGCGGCGCGACGGGTCGGCGCTTCGTTGTCACCACAGTAGAAGGCAGATTACCGCTGGTCCCGCCCCGTCCGTGGGACACTCCCTTTGAGAGACGAACATATGTTCGCTATTGTAGGCTCCATGGCACTGCGCTGGAGGTCGGCAGACAGCGACGAGGTCGGCACGCTCTTCCCCGACGAGCAGGCTGCGACCCGCCATGTGGGCAAGGGCGCCTACGCCGGCCTGGAGTTTCTCCACGTGAATGCCCGCACCATCATCAACACCGTGCCCCCGCAGAGCCAAATGCCGTTCCGGTACACCATCAATTGCTATCGGGGTTGCAGCCATGCCTGCAAATATTGTTTCGCCCGGCCCACCCACGATTTCCTCGGTCTGAACATCGGCGAGGACTTCGAAAAGAAGATCGTGGTCAAGATCAACGCGGTGGAGCGACTGCGGGCCGAGCTCCGAGCACCCAAATGGAGTGGCGAGCCCATCGCCATGGGCACCAACACCGACCCGTACCAGCATGCGGAGGGGAAGTACCACCTCACCCGGGGCATCATCGACGTCCTCTCGGAGGCACACAACCCGTTCAGCATCTTGACCAAATCGACGCTCATCCTGCGGGACCAGGCCCCCCTGGCCCGGGCGGCAACTCGCACCGAGGTGGCCGTCAACTTCTCCGTGGGCTGCCTGGATCGCTCCGTGTGGAAGCTGACCGAACCCGGCACCCCGCCCCCGGATCAGCGGCTGGCGGCCCTCCGCCGTCTGACCAAGGCGGGCATCTCCTGCGGTGTGCTGGTGGCACCCGTGCTGCCCGGGCTCTCCGACTCCGACGACCAGTTGCGATCGGTGGTCGAGGCGGCGGCTGACGCCGGAGCGGTCTCGATCAGCGGGGTGGCCCTGCACTTGCGGGGCAGTGTGCGAGAGCACTACCTCGAGTGGATCGACCGGGTGCGACCCGACCTCTCCGCGCTGCACCGGGAACGGTTCCGCGCCGGCGCGTACCAACGGCAAGGCGAGCGGGACCGCATCGCCGAGGTNNGGGACCGGGGTGTCAGACCATGAGGACGACAGGGACGATCATCGGGCGCCGTCGCGTGCGGTCACCGACGAATTTGCCCAGCGCCTTGCGAGCGTGACGGCAGAGAACCTCGCTGTCGCGGGCGCCGTCGTGCAGCGCGTTCGTGACCGCGGCGCCGACCACAGCGCTGGCCTCACCCAAAAGTTCCTCTGCTTCGGGTGCGTGCACCCAACCGCGGGTCTCGATGACCGGTGCTCCGCTCAATGACCCCTGGCGGGTGTCGACGGTGACCACCACCATGACGACCCCCTCCTCGGAGAGCTTCTGACGGTCTCGCAGCACCCCGTGGCCGATGTCGCCCACCGTGCCGTCGACGTAGACGTAGCCGGCCGGCACCTTGCCGTCGCGCCTGATGCCGTCGGACGTCAGTTGCACCGCGTCGCCGTCCTCGCACAAGAGCACCTTCGAGGGGTCGATTCCCATGGAGAGGCCGAGCCGCACATGGTGCACCATGTGCCGGTACTCGCCGTGCACGGGTACAAAGCATTCCGGTCGCGTCACGGACATCAATGTCCGCAGTTCACCCTGCTTGGCGTGGCCACTGACGTGGACCGGCTCGGCCCCCGTATGCACGACTTCGGCCCCGCGCCGGTACAACTCGTCGATCACGCGCCCCACCGACCACTCGTTGCCGGGGATCGGGTGGGCGCTGATCACGACCACATCGCCCTCGCCGACCTGGAGCCACTTGTTGTCCCCCGTCGCCATGAGCGAGAGGGCCGACATAGGTTCACCCTGGGAGCCGGTCGAGATGACGCACATTTCGCCCGGGGGCACGGTGTCGACGTCCTCTATGTCGACGAGCGCTCCCTTCGGCACACTGATGATGCCCAGCCGGGTGCCCAGCTCCACGTTCTTGCCCATCGAACGCCCCAACGTCGCCACCTTGCGACCGTTGGCGACGGCGGCATCGATGATCTGCTGCACCCGATGCATGTGGCTGGCGAAGCAGGCCACGACGAGGCGCTTTCCCGTGTGCTCGGCGAAAACCCGATGAAGAGCGATGCCGACCGAGGATTCCGACTCGCTGAAACCTGCCTCCTCGGCGTTGGTGGAGTCGGACAGGAGCAAACGGATTCCGTCGGTGCGCGCCAACTCGCCCATGCGCGAAAGGTCGGTCCGGCGGCCGTCCACCGGCTGCAGGTCGATCTTGAAATCGCCCGAGTGGAGAATCACGCCCTGTGGCGTATGGAAGGCGATGGCGAACGCATTGGGAACCGAGTGGGTGACCGGGATGAACTCCACGTCAGTTGGCCCTATGCGACGTCGCTCGCCGTCACCGACCGAAATGAACTCGGTGCGATGGCCCAGCCCGGCCTCCTCGACCCGGTACCGGGCCAGCCCGACCGTCAGCTCGGAGCCGTAAATGGGGGCCTGGAGGTCACGCAGCAGGTAGGCCAGCCCTCCGGTGTGATCCTCGTGGCCATGCGTGAGCACGATGCCGTCGACCTTGTCCGCACGTTCGCGCAAGTAGGTGAACTCGGGCAGGACCAGATCCACTCCGGGCATGTCGGCGTCGGGGAACATGATCCCGCAGTCGAGAACGATGATGCGGCCGTCGACCTCGATGCAGGCACAGTTGCGGCCGATCTCACCGAGCCCGCCCAGAAAGACGACACGGACGGGGGACGCCTTCTGGCGTGATCTCTGCTTTTCAGGCAACCGGTTGGCCCGTTGCGGTCGGGGGGCCATATGCAGCCAGGATCTTGGCGGCCTGAGCGTCGAGTTCGGCGGTCGATTGACCCATCGGCAGGCGGCACTGTCCCACGCGCAGGCCCATGGCCCGGCAGATCGCCTTGGCCGGGAGCGGGTTGGGATACTCCTCGCTCGACTGGAAGTCGATGGCGTCGAGCAGTTTGGCATTGCCCGCGATGGCCTCGGCCAGATCACCCCGCAGAAACGCCTCGATCACGGACTTGAACTGTGGCCCGATCCAGTGCGACGCCACGCTGATGGTGCCGACGGCGCCGACGGCCAACAAGGGCAGCGTCATGACATCGTCACCGCTGTAGATCTCGAAGCCCGCTGGCACCCGGGCCGCCAGGTGCGCGGTGCCGGCCGGGTCCCCGGCGGCGTCTTTGAGCGCCACCACGGATGGGACGTCATGAGCCAGGCGCACGAGGGTGGAGGCGGCGATACGGCGGCCGGTGCGCACGGGGATGTCATAGAGGATCACGGGGAGCCCGCCCGCTGCCTCCGCCACGGCCCGGAAGTGCTCGTAGAGGCCGGACTGCGCAGGGCGGTTGTAATACGGCGTGACAACGAGCACCCCGTCGATACCGCAGGACGAGGCCTGTGCCGTGAGCCGCACCGAGTGCTCGGTGTCATTGGACCCCGTGCCGGCGATGACGGGGACGGTGACCGCCGCGGCCACGGCGCGCCACAGGTCCAACTTCTCCCCGTCGCTGAGCACCGAGCTCTCACCCGTCGACCCGCTGAGGACCAGCCCGTCGCTCCCGTGGTCGGCCAACCAGCGGGCAAGCTCGACCGCCCCGTCGATGTCCAGCTCCCCTGCATCGTCGAACGGGGTCACCATGGCGGTGATCACGCGCCCGAACCGCGACATGGTGGGCGAAGTCTCCATCAACTGATCACGCTACCAGTCGACCTCGTGGTCGGAGGGCAAGCGGGGGCTTGTCGCGGTCTCCTCAGACGACCTGTCGCTCGACCGGCGACCCGTCGGCGAACGCATCTTCCTCCTCGGTCGAGTCCGTGAGGTGCTCAAACGCGATGACACCCATGTCGGTGAACTTCTCACGCAGCCAGCCGTCTGCGGCGTCCAGCAAGCCCAGCTTTCTCAGATTGGGCACGATCTTGGAGAACAAGAGGATCTGGAAATCGTCCCGATCGGGTGCCTGGGAGTACACCTTGACCACGTCGGCCGTCGGCACCTCGAGGCGTTCCCAGACCTCCTGCATGATCAGCCGGTCCTTCATGCGGATGGCCGCCTCGAAGGCGAACTCCTGCCGCTCGCGTAGCTCGGCCGCACTGAGCTCAAGGTAGTACTCCTGGAGGCTCAGCACGCCGAAAGCGACGTGCCGGGCCTCGTCGGCCATCACATAGCGCAACATCTGCTTCAGCAGGGGCTCGGTGGTCATGGAGTGGATGAATCCGAAAGCGGCCAGGGCGAGGCCCTCGACCATGATCTGCATGCCGAGGTACGTCATGTCCCAGCGGGAATCGCTCACGATGTCGTCGAGGAGCAGGCCCAGGTGGCCGTTCATGGGGTAGTGGCCGGACAGCTTGGTGTCGAGGTACTTGGAGAAGACCTCGACGTGGCGTGCCTCGTCCATGACCTGGGTGGCGGCGTAATACTTGGCGTCGATCCAGGGCACCGTCTCGACGATCTTGGCCGTGCACAGCAACGCGCCCTGCTCGCCGTGCATGAACTGGGAGAGCAACCAGTTCTGGTTCTCCACACCGAATATGAGCCACTCCTTGTCGCCCCACGAGTCCAACACCGTGCCGGAGAGATCAGCCTGGCCCCACAACATCTGGTCCTGGTTGGCCTCGGCGTTGTTCATGACGACCTTTTCCAGATCGACCTCGATCGACCAGTCCAGGTCGGTCTGGCCGTTCCACTGTGCCTTCTTGGCCTTCTCGTAGAGCTTGTCGAGCTGGGGCTTCGCCCCCTTGTCGTAGTCCCACGTGAACTCGGCGGGGCAGTTGTCGGGCACGCGGTGGAACCCTTGTTCCTCGTAGTGGCCCACGAAGCTCAGCACGGCCTCGAGATCGTTGATCTTCTCGCGCCCGATGAGCTCGAGATTGGTCTTCATCATGCTGCGGTCGCTGTCGTCGACGGTGGTCATTGCACTGCCTCCTTGGTGACACGGGTGGAAGGAGTCGATGGGTGAGGAAGGGTGGAGATTGACGTGGTGGCCCGGAGGGCCAGGATGCCGGGCATGACGAACGTGCGCACCAGCGCACGCGTGTCCTCGGGATCGCCCAGGTCGGTATCGGGAGAGGGGTCGGCCAGGTAGGCCAGGACGATGCGTACCGCCCACTCTGCCGCTCTCGAGGCCTGATCCGGAGAGAGCCAGCGGGCAAAGAACGGCGCCGCGAAGTCGCCGGCCGAAAAGAGGATCTGGTCCATGCCGGCGAAGGTGAGATGAGGCAGGATCACCCCCGGCTCGTGGAGGAGCAGATACTCCAGAGCGGGGTGGGCGCCGAGACGGTGCGCCGACTCGACCATGCCGGCCACGAGGACATCCTCGAGATCGGTGGCTTCCCCCATGACGACGGCCAGCAATGAGAACAGGCGAGCCACTTCGGTTTCCACCACGGCCGCCACGATGGCGTCCTTGCCTCCGGGGAACGTCCGGTAGACCGTGGCGCGGGAGAACCCGGCCTGGCGTGCAATGTCGTCAACCGTGGTCTTGGCCAGCCCCTGGCGCGCCAGGCAGGTCAACGTGGCGTCGACGATGCGGACCCGGGTGGACGAGCGATCGTCACCCCCGAGGTGGTGCACGTTCTTCCGCCCCTGACCCGAGGCCATCACCAGGGTCGGCGCCGACGTTCCACGTGTAGCGGCCACTACTGAAACAATATGGCGCTTTTTGTCTCAGTGTCAATCAGTCCTTGTTGCCGATCTCGCGGTAATTGCCGGCCTCGGCAGATGGTCGGGGTCACAGGCCGACGGCCCGCGCAAAGGCCCGCATGGCTGAGGTCCAGTCGGCCCCTGAGTCGGACAAGCCCGAAATGCTGGTGGCGGCGACCGCCTGACGCGCCTTCAGAGCGGCTGAGTTCGGAGCTTCTCTTCGGACTCTTCAACGACGTGGGGCACGATGACAGCTTCGCCAGGGCCGGTACTGACCTGCCCCTGACCATCAGTCCCGACGGCGGCCGCGGCGCCGGATGGCCGGATGCGCGGCAGCAGGAACGTCGCGCCCAATCCGACGCAGGTCATGACAAGGACGGTCCAGAATGCCGCCCCGAATGCGTGGCCGAGCTGCACGGCGGCCCGGGGCGCGAGATGACGTGCGCCGCTGACGACACCGGTCGAGAGGAGATGCGATGCCGCCGGAAGGCGGGTGTCGATCTGACGTTGCAGGACAAGGGCGACCACGGCCGTGCCGAAGGAGCCACCGATGCGGATGACGATGTTGAGAGCGGTCGTGGCCCGGGGCACGGCGTCGTGACTGATGTGGGCATAGGCCGCGGCGCTGCTCGGCATCATCGTCCAGCCGACCCCGAGACCGCGGACGAAGAGCGCGAGGGCCAGCCACGCATAACTCGTCGTGGGGCCCACCTGGGTGTAGAGCACCGTCCCGATGAGGACCACCGTCATGCCGATCGGGACCACCCGGCCGGGACCGATCCGGTCGGTGAGACGCCCGCCGATCGGCATCATGAGGGCCGCCCCGATGCCCTGGGGTGCCATGAGGAGGCCGGCCGAGAGGGCGCTCTCCCCGCGCAGCACCTGGTAGTAGAGCGGCAGCAGGAACATGGCGCCGTAGATGGCGCCCACGACCAAGAAGAGAGCCACGTTGGCCGCGGCGAAGCCGCGCTCGGCGAACAACCGCACGTCGAGGAGGGGTCGTTCGCTGCGGCGCGCGTGCAGGACGAAGGCGGCAATGAGCAGCGCCCCGCCACCGAGGCACCCGATCACCACGGGATCAGCGAGCCCGCTCCCCACCCCGGCTTCCGACAGGCCGTACAGGAGGGCGGCGAGTCCGGGTGAGAGCAGCGCCATCCCGGTCAGGTCGAAACGACTGGCCTCCACGCGGTCCCCGCCGGGCAGCCACTTGAGCGACAGGCCGAGCCCCAGCACGCCGATCGGCACGTTGACGAAGAAGATCCAACGCCAGCTGAGGTTGTCAACGATCAAACCGCCGAGGACGGGTCCGAGCACGGGGGCCAGCAACGTCGGCACCCCGATGACCGACATCATCCGGCCCATGCGCTGAGGCCCGGCCGCCCGGGCCAGGACGCTCTGGCCGATCGGCATGAGCATGCCGCCACCGATTCCCTGCAAGAACCGGAAGGCGATGAGCGACGCGGGCGACCAGGCAAATCCGCAAAGTCCCGAGCCGAGAGTGAAGAGCACCAACGACAGCACGAACATGCGTCGGCTGCCGAAGCGCTCGACGACCCAGCCGCTCATCGGAATGACGAGGGCCAGGGCCAGCAAGTAGCCGGTGGTCACCCACTGGATCGTCGAAAGCGGCGAGCGGAAATCCCGGCTCAGCGTCTCGATGGCGACGTTCACGATCGTCGTGTCGAGCACCGACATGAAAGAGCCGATGATGACGACCGCGGCGAGGCGCCGGATGAGAGGGTCCTCGAGAGGATTCACAAAGGTCGGTCCGGCATCGCGGCCTTGCACCCAGCCACCGTAGCCAGTGGGTCGCAAAGGGCTCCACCTCGAGCTGCCCTACGGCCGCGAGATCGCCCTATGTGACGTTGACGTGCCCGGGCGCGACGCCAAACAAGAGCGCGGCCAGCACAGCCAGGGTCACCGCGCTCGCCCCCACGGTCGCAGCCACCTCCTGCGCCGCGCGCCGCAAGGTCGAGGCGGAATGGAAGGCCAGCGCCAGCGCGGCACCGACCACCAACCCGCCGATGTGGGCCTGCCACTCGATGTTCCCGGTGAAACCGATCACCAGGTTGATCACGATGAGGGCGACGACCGGGCCCATGGGTTTGCGCCGGAGCCGGGCCAGGACCACATAGGCGCCCATCACCCCGAAGATCGCGCCCGACGCTCCCGCACCGACTTGGGCCGCCGGGGTGATCAGGTACGCCAGCACGTTGCCCCCCAGACCGGCCACCAGGTAGAGCACCAGGAAGCGGATCTTCCCCAGCATCACCTCGACCGCCGGCCCGATGATGAGCAGGGTGATCATGTTCGAGGCGATGTGCAGGAAATTGAGGTGAAGGAACATGGCGGTGAACACCCGGTAGTACTCGTGCCGGTAGTGCACCCCGTTGGGCCACAGGCCGAAGCGGTCGATGACGCTGGTCTTGCCGAACCCGCTGGCCGCGAAGACGGCGGCGCACACGACCACCAGGGCGATGACCACCGGAGTCGGGTTCGTCGAGCCGACGGCGCCAGTGCGGTTCGAGGCGGCGAAGGGGCGGATGACCCTGGTCTTCTTGGCGCCGGCGGCGGTGCAGTCCGGGCACTGCCACCCCACCGGAGCCGCGAGCATGCACTCGGTGCAGATGGGGCGGTCGCAATGCCCACAGACCACCGAGGCGGCCCGGTCGGGATGGTTGGCGCACGCCGTCGTCGTCATCGGATGCCGGCCAGGAGTTCGGCCCGCACCAGTCGTGCGACCTGCTCGGGGTCGTTCAGGTCCCAGCGGCCGGGTGAGGCGATGTAGGAGAGGACCATGCGCGCCAGGAAATCGGCGGCGGCGTCGAGATCGGTCCCCTCGGCCATCCCGTGCCGAACCAGGTACGGGACCAGGAACGCAGCCACCAGCTTGTGGGTCTCGTTCGCCTCGGTGGTCAGGCGTGGCAGCAGTATCTCGGGTTCGGTCTGGAGGATGCGCTGGAGCACCTCGTGCCCGAGGATGGCATGGTGAGCGAACACGAGGCCCCGCTCCATCACCTCTTCGAGCGTGTCGGCATCGTGGACCTCCTCATAGAGGCGCAGGAAGAAACGGGCGAACTCCCACCCCACGACGGCGCCTATGAGCTCGTCGCGACCGCCTGGAAAGTAGCGGTAGACGGTGGCCCGGGACACTCCGGCCTCCCGGGCCGCGTCCTCGACGGTGGTCTTGGCCAGACCCCATCGGGCCACGCAGTCGTACGTGGCCTGCAGGAGCCGTTCCCGCACGTCGTTCACGGCGGGTCGGCACTCACAGGTCGAGGAGGGCTTCGATCCCCTGTGTGAGGCCAGGGCGATCGGCCACGGCCCGCACGGCCAGGAGGACGCCGGGCATGAAGGAACGACGATCGTACGAATCATGGCGGATGGTGAGGCTCTGTCCCAGGGCGCCGAAGATGACCTCCTCGTGGGCGATCAGTCCGGGCAGGCGCACCGAATGGATGTGGACGCCTCCGGGGCCCTCTGCGCCCCTGGCGCCCGGCAGCACGTGCTCGGTGGTCGGATCCGGCGAGAACGGGCCCGAACCAGCGTGGTCCCGGGCCGCCGCAAGGCGCGCCGCGGTGTGGCGTGCCGTGCCCGAAGGAGCGTCGCGCTTTGCCTCGTGATGCAGCTCGATCACCTCCACGCCGTCCATGTGGGGTGCCGCCAACTCGCAAAAACGCATGAGCAGGACGGCACCGATGGCGAAGTTGGCCGCCACCACCGCATTGGCCGTCGAAGCGGCGAACAGCTCGGCCGCTGCGTCAAGATCGGCGTCGCTCAGGCCCGTCGTCCCGATCACCGCGTGAATGCCATGACCGGCGTAGAAGGCCAGATTCGCCCGCACGGCCTCGGCCACACTGAAGTCCACGACCACGTCGGCGCCCGCTCGGCTGAGCTGGGCCACGTCGCCCACCACGGTGAGCCCTTCGATCGTGTCGCCTTCATGAGCGGGATCGACGACGGCGACGAGCTCGAGATCCGGTGCCATGCGCACCGCCAGACACACTTCACGACCCATCCGACCGCCGGCTCCCACGACACCGACCTTGCGCACGGGTGAACCTTATCGGCCGGCCAACGAGGCAACGTGGTGGGCAAAGGCATCCTCGTCGAACGGCCCCACCGCACTGAGCGTGCGGGGAGCCTCGACCAGATCCCGGGCCTGGGCCAATACCTCGTCCCGCCCGACCGCCTCGACGCGGGCCAGCACCTCATCGATCTGTTGCACCTCACCGTGGAGGAGGAAGGATGCGCCGATGCGACCCATGCGGGCTCCGGAGTCCTCGCCCGACAACAGCATCTCGGCCCGGAGGTTTCCCTTGGCCACGGCCAGCTCGCGGTCGGTGATCCCGTGGCTCGCCAGCAGCTCGAGCTCACCGGTGATGATGCGCAAGACCTCGTCGACATGATCGGGAGCGGTCCCGACGACCACGGCCAGCGAGCCGGCGTCCTGGTAGGCGGCCCGCTCCGACCACACCGAGTACGCCAGTCCCCGCTCTTCCCGCACTTTTTGGAAGAGGCGGCTCGAGAGGCCGCCCCCGAGCACGTGATTGAGGACGGCCAGCGCCCACCGTCGTTCATCGAAGCGCGATACCGACCGCATGCCGTAGACCACGTGGGCCTGCTCGGTCGGCCGCCGCACCACGTGCAGCCGCGCGGCCTCGGGCCCCGGCGCCGTCCGCAGCGGCGCTTCCCCCCCGGGCTCTCCGGCGAACCGCCGCTCGAGATCGGCCGCCACGGCGTCGTGGCTGCAGTCCCCCGCCACCGATACCACCATGTTGCCGGGGCGGTAATGATGCGCGAAGAAACCGCGTATGTCGTCCGCACCGAGTGCACGGACCGTCGATTGCGTGCCGAGCGTGTCACGGCCGAGCGCGTGTCCGGGGAACAGCGAGGACTGCCAGTGCTCGGCCACCAGGTCCGCCGGTTCGTCGGCGTGCATCAGGATCTCATCGAGGATGACGGTACGCTCGGCGTCGACATCGGTGGGTCGCAGTGCCGGGTCCCACATGATCTCGCTGAGGATGTCGAGCCCCAGTTGGAGATGCTCGGACAACAGGCGGACGTAGAACGTCGTGTATTCCTTGGTGGTGAAGGCGTTGCAGTCACCACCAACTTCGTCGAGCGACTCCGCTATCTCTGCGGCCGAACGCGTCGGGGTGCCCTTGAAGAGAAGGTGCTCCAAGAAATGCGATGCGCCGGCCACTTCATCGGACTCGTCGCGCGAGCCCGATCCGACCCAATATGCCACCGCTACCGAGCGCACATCCGCCATGGTCTCGGTGACCAGGCGGATGCCGCTGGGCAGAACGGAGGTCTCGATCAACGACGACGCGAGCGGCCGCGCGGTGGGCGGCGGTCGCCCCCACTGTTGCTGCGACCTTCCGCTTCGACCGCACCGGGTCCCAGGTCCCCGAGCTCGGAAACCAGTTCCGCCTCGAAGGCATCCTCGAAGGAGGGCACCCCGTTACCGGTGGCCGCCGGGGCCGCTGCGGTCTCACGCTCGCGGCCCGAGTCGCCACGATTCCGGTCGCCCCGGTCGCCCCGGTCGCCCCGGTCACCCCGGTCGCCACGGTCGCCACGGCCACGGTCACCTTCGCCCGCCTGGCTCGATGCAGGGACGTCGGCGCCCTCGGGCACCGAGGCCAACGACAAGGAGACCTTGCCCTGCGGGTCGATGTCGTCGACCCGCACCTCTATCGGTTGACCGAGGGTGAGCACGTCTTCGACGTTGTTGATCCGCTTGCCGCCGGCCAGTGGCGAGAGCTTGGAGATGTGGAGGAGGCCGTCCCGGCCCGGCAACACGTTGACGAAGGCTCCGAACTTGGTGATGTTGACCACCTTGCCGGGGTACACCGCGCCGACATCGGCCGTCGGAGGGTCGAGGATGAGCGAGATACGGCGACGCGCCTCCTCGACGGCGTTCCCGTCCACCGCTCCGATGGTGACCGTGCCGACCATGCCGTCGTCATCGACCGCGATGTCGGCACCCGTCTCCTGCTGCAGCGTGTTGATGACCTTGCCCTTGGGCCCGATGACCTCGCCGATCTTGTCGATCGGGATCTCCATGGAGACGATCTTCGGGGCGCTGTTGGCCACGTGGTCACGGGGCTCGGCGATGGCCGTGGCCATGACCTCGAGGATGGTGAGGCGAGCCTCTTTGGCCTGGAGGAGGGCCCGGGCCAGCACGTCGGCCGGGAGGCCGGCGATCTTGGTGTCCAGCTGCAGCGCGGTCACGGCCTCGGCCGTGCCGGCCACCTTGAAGTCCATGTCGCCGAAGGCGTCCTCGGAGCCCAAGATGTCGGTCAGGGTGACGTAGGTGCCCTCGTCGTAGACGAGGCCCATGGCGATGCCCGCCACCGCAGCCTTGAGGGGGACACCGGCGGCCATCAACGACAGGGTGGAGCCGCAGACCGACGCCATGGACGTCGAGCCGTTCGAGGCCAGGACGTCGGAGACCACCCGCAGGGTGTAGGGGAACTCCTCCACGCTCGGGACCACGGGCAGCAGGGCCCGCTCGGCGAGAAGGCCGTGGCCGATCTCCCGGCGCTTGGGGCCGCGCATGAAGCCGGTCTCGCCGGTGGAGAACGGCGGGAAGTTGTAGTGGTGCATGTAGCGCTTCTTGTCGACCGGGGTGATCGTGTCAAGCAGCTGGTTCATGCGGGGCATGCCGAGCGTCGTGACGTTGAGCACCTGGGTCTCGCCCCGCTGGAACAGGGCCGAGCCGTGCGCCGTGGGGAAGAGGTCGATCTCGGCGGAGAGAGGGCGGATGTCGGCCGTGCCGCGCCCGTCGACCCGCACGCCGTCCTCGACGATGCGCTTACGCACCAGCTTCTTGGTCAGCGAGCGGATGGCCGCCTTGATCTCACCGGTGCGACCCTCGAACTCGTCGGCCAGGGCGCCCTGTATCTCCTTGCCCGCCCCGTCGAGCGCCGCGTTCCGCTCGGCTTTGGCCGTGACCAGGTTGGCCTTGGCGATCGGGTCGGTGCCGACCGCCTCGACCCTGGCCCACACGTCGTCCGCATAGTCGGTCTGCGTGGTGAACGCCATGGCCTCAATGGGGCCGTGGGCGGCGATCACATCGGCCACCAGCTGGCGCTGGAGGAGGATGGACTCCCGGATCCAGGTCTTGGCCGCTTCGAGGCCTTCGGCCAGCACCTCTTCGGTGACCTTGGGCGCACCGGCCTCGTAGTAGTCCCACGAGTGCTCGGTCCCACCGGCCTCGACCATCATGATGGCGATGTCGGTGTCGTCGGACTCATCGAGGGCCCGGCCGGCCACCACGAGCTCGAACGTGGCCGCCTCACCTTCGGCGAATGTGGGGTGCGGGATCCATGTGCCGTCCACGCTGTAGGCCACGCGCACGGCGCCGATGGGGCCGTCGAAGGGAATGCCCGACAGCATCAGCGCGGCCGAGGAAGCGTTGATGGCCAGCACGTCGTGGGGATTGATCTGGTCGGCGCCGAAGATGGTCCCGACCACGTGCACCTCGTTGCGGAAACCGCTCGGGAACGACGGTCGTAGGGGGCGGTCGATGAGGCGGCAGGTCAGGATGGCCTGGTCCGAGCTCTTGCCCTCCCGGCGGAAGAACGAGCCGGGGATCTTGCCGGCGGCGTACGCCCGCTCCTCGATGTCGACGGTGAGGGGGAAGAAATCGGTCCCCTCCCGTACCGATCGGGCCGCGGTGGCCGTGGCCAACAGGACGGTGTCGCCGATTCGTGCGAGCACGGCGCCGTCGGCCAACTGCGCCAACTTTCCCGTCTCGAACGTCAGGGTACGGTCGGTGCCAGTGATGGGGCCCGACACGGAAATGGCGTCAGCCATGATGCTCCTCGTGTGGTGTTTGGGGGCATCTCATGTCTGGTTCCCAGTGGTCGACCACCTTCCTTGCGAAAGTGACCGGCGACTGGCAGCCAGCGTCCCGAGACGCCCGGATGTGTTTCGTTACCGCCGAATGCCGAGGCGGCCGATGATGGCGCGGTAGCGCTCGACGTCGTTCTTGCGCACGTAATCGAGCAGCCGCCGACGCTGGCCGATGAGCTTCATCAGGCCGCGTCGAGTGTGATGGTCCCCTTTGTGACCCTTCAAGTGCTCCGTCAAATGGTTGATCCGCCCGGACAGCAGTGCGATCTGCACCTCTGGTGATCCAGTGTCACTGTCGTGCAGCCGGTACTCGGCAATAGTGGCCTGCGTGTCGGGCATAAATCGAAAAACCTCGGAGATGTTGTAGGAGTTCGGGTGGGACCAGCCCAACCGGCGAACATCGTAGCAGGTGGTCAGCGTTCGGCCGAGAGCACCCGTTCTGCCTCGGCCACATCCTGGTGCATCTGGGCGATCAGGGCGTCCACCGACTCGAACTCTCGCTCGTCCCGGAGGCGGCACACGAACGACACCCGGCTCAGCTCGCCGTAAAGGTCCCCCTCGAAGTGGAGAAGATAGGCCTCTACCAGGACCGATGCCGTCCCCGGCTCGTAGAACGTCGGGCGGCGCCCGACCGAGATGGCAGCCGGGTGGACGCTGCCGTCGGCCCGGGTGAAGTACCCGGCATAGATGCCATCGGCCGGCAGGGCGATGGCATCGTCGATCATCATGTTGGCGGTCGGAAATCCCAGCACGGGGCCGCCACGGCCATCGCCGTGCACCACGATGCCCCTCACCTCGTGCGGCCGGCCCAACAGCTTGGCGGCGCCGACGACGTCGCCCGCCGCCACCAGCGTCCTGATCCGCGTGGACGAGACGGCGCCGGTGCCGTCCCCGGTCAGACGGGCGCCGATGACCTCGAAGCCGTAGTCCCGGCCGAGCTTGGTCAGCAGGGCCACGTTGCCCTTGCGACCGTGGCCGAAGTGGAAGTCCTCGCCCACTACGACAAGCCGGGCACCCAACGTTCTGACCAGCACCTCTTTGACGAAGTCCTCGGCGGACTCGTCGGCCCGCTCGCGGTCGAAGGCGATCACCAGGGTGCGGTCGATGCCGCAGGCGGCCAAGAGCTCAAGCTTCTGTTCGAGGTCGGTGAGCTGCGGGGGCGCCGATTCGGGGCGCACCACACCGGCGGGGTGACGGTCGAAGGTGACCACCACCGTGGAAAGCCCCTCGGCCGCCGCGAGCTCGGAGAGCTCGCGCAGCAAGGCCCGATGCCCCAGGTGCACGCCGTCGTAGGCGCCGATCGTGACGGCAGTTCCGGACATCGCGCTTGAGACTAAAGCATCAGCGGATGGGTCATCTGCTGACCACCCTTCTCGGGTGTCCGGTCAGGCCGCTGGCGCGGCGACTGGTTCCTGCTTCTTCCCCGGATCGGGGGTCTCGGGAGCAGTTCCACCGTCACCGAGGTGATGGCCAGCGCTCCTCCCTCCACAGGCTTTGGTGACCCGGCCCCGCGCTTCGGGGTCCGGGGCCTGGGTGGCCGAGCGCTGCTCGGCCTCGCCCCAAGCGGCGAGGTTGGCGGCCGCGTTGATGTCGCGGTCAGCTGTGAGGCCGCAGTTCTGACAGCGAAAGATGCGCTCGCCCAGGGTCATCTCTTGGCAGAGCCACCCGCACGACGAGCAGGTCTTGGTCGAGGCGAAGAACCGGGGGGCCACCACCAGGGTCGCCCCGTACCAGGCGGCCTTGTAGCGCAGCTGGCTGGCCAGTTCCCCCCAGGCGGCGTCGTAGATGGACCTCGCCAGGTGCCGGTTCTTCACCAGATTCTTCACCGCCAGGTCCTCGATGCAGATAGCGCCGTGGGTCTTGGCGATGGTGCTCGAGATCCGATGGGTGAAGTCGTTGCGCCGGTTGGCCACCCGCCCGTGGAGGCGCCCCAGACGAGCGCGTGCCTTGGTCGAGTTGGCCGACCCGGGCACCTTGCGCGAAAGGGACCTAGAAGCCCGGGCGAGCGCCGGCCGGGCGGCGACCGCGTGGCGAGGAGGTTCGATACGGCCCCACTCGGAGCGGTCCGAGCCGGCCACGACGACGAGGTGCGAAAGCCCCCGGTCAACGCCGACGAAGGACCTCCGAGCCCCATTGTCGCTCCGATGACGCATTCCTGGGTGCACGTCGGCCAGCTCGCAGGTGACGGTGACGACGATGCGGCCTCGCCGCAGTGACACCGTGGCCGAACAGATCCTGGCCCGCGGCAACCCGTCGGGACCCGGGCGCAGCATGCGGCGCAGGCGCCGCGTGTCCTCTCGCAGCGCCACGGGGCCGATCACCGGGAGGGTCAGCGAGCGCGGCCCCCGCTCACCCACGCGTATGCAATGGTGACCGCTCCGCGAGACCTTGTTGCGCAGCCGGAATGACTCGGGGCCCTGGCCCTTCTTCTGGAAGTGCGGGAAGCCGACCCGTTCGCCGCGGCGCGCCCCCTTCTTCGAGGCCGAGAAGGCCGCCAGGGCCCGACCGAGGTCGACCGCCGCCTCCTCGAAGACCTGGGCACTGACCTCGGTGCGCCATGCAAGACCCGCGTCGACCAGCTCGGCTCGACCCGAGGGGTCTACGGCGAAGAGGCACCCGGCGTCTTCTGAGCGCTTCCATCCGTTCCACCAGTTGATGAGGGAGTACCCCGACCATGGGACCTCGACGTCTGGCCGGGCGCGACGCTCGTCGAGCGTGTCTTTGACCGCCTCGAGGCAGCGGTTGTAGGCGAAGCGCCGGGCACCAATGTGGCGTCGGACGTGTGCCTCCAGGACCGGATCGTCGCGCGCCGTGAACCGGAATGCCGCCATGCGGGCCATGACCCATCGTCGCAGGGAGGTGTATCAATCTCGGCCCGGGCTCGACAAGGTCCTTGACGAGACCACTGATGGCGCCCATCCGTCGGGCCTCTTAAACGTCAGGTGCCGGTCACTACGACGGCCGGTTTGATGCGATCGGTATCGGTGGCGGCGTACACGGCCAGCAGGTTGCCTTCCTGATCCAGCATGGCCCACGGCCCTTTCCCCACTGCACCGATCGGCACGCGGTCGAGCGGCAGACCCCGCCCGATCAAGGTGGCGATCTCATCCCCCACGGTCACGAAGGCGAGGTCGCGCATGGCTTGGGCGGGGGTGAGGATGGCGTCGGGGGTGAGGAGATCCAATGTGCGCATCTCGCTCTCTCCGAACGAACCGATGCGGGTGCGTCGTAGGCAGCCTATGTGGGCCCCACCGCCGAGCGCGGTCCCGATGTCCTCGGCCAGCACGCGGATATACGTCCCCGACGAGCACTCGACCTCGGCCCGATAGACGCCGGGGCGGTCCGCAACCGGCTCCACGTCGAAGCGGTACACATGCACCCGTCGCGGCGGGCGGTCGACCTCGATGCCCTGCCGCGCCAGTTCGTGCAGCCGGCGCCCGCCGATCTTCACCGCCGACACCATCGGTGGGATCTGCTCGATGGTGCCGGTCAGGTGGCCGGCCGCGGCGCGCACCTGTGCGAGTGTGACGTCGGACATGTCCCACTCCCCCACCACCTCACCCGAGGCGTCGAGCGTCGAGGTGTTGGTGCCGAGCACGATCTCGGCCTCGTAGGTCTTGGGGAGAGCAGTCAGGAAGCGCATGAGGCGGGTGGCCCGACCCAGGCCGACCAGGAGGACACCGGTGGCATCAGGGTCGAGGGTCCCGGCGTGGCCGACGCGGCGCTGGCCGAAGAGACGGCGGCATCTCGCCACCACGTCATGCGACGTCCAGCCGGCTTCCTTGTCGACCACCACCAGGCCGGTGGCACTCACGGCCCTGCCCTGCTCATCGCCCTGCATTGCTCATGACACTGCATTGCTCATGACACTGCATTGCTCATGAATCAGTGGGGTCTTGATCCCTGTCCAGGCCGCGTAGCAGCTCTTCGACCCGCGACCCGGCGGCGATGGCCGGATCTGCCTTGAACGTGAGTCGCGGCGTGCGTTTCAGGGTCACTTGGGCCCCGATGAGACGTTGCAGATGGGGACGCCGCTCCTCGAGCGCATCCGAGGCGTCGGTCTCCAACGTGGCCAGGTAGACGGTGGCCGTCCGCATGTCGGCGGCCGTGTCGACGGATGTCACCGTGACCATGCGGAAACGCTCATCGGCGTCGGCCAGGCGCTCGAGCTCTTCTGCGATGACCTGTCTGAGGACCTGATTCACCCGTAATGAACGGGGGTACGTGGCGGTTCGTCGTTTCACGATGACGTCACGTCCTCGCGATCTCGCGCTCCTCAAACGTTTCGATGATGTCGCCGGCATGGAGATCCTGGAAGTCGGACAGCCCGATGCCGCACTCGAAGCCGGCCGCCACCTCGCGTGCGTCATCCTTGAAGCGGCGCAACGACGTGATCGCACCCTTCCAGATGACCGTCCCCTCCCGCAGGAACCGAACCTTCGAGCCGCGGGTGATCTTGCCCTCCCGCACGTAGCAGCCGGCGATGGCGCCCACACGCGGGACCCGGAAGACCTCGCGTACCTCGGCTTCCCCGGTAACCACCTCTTCGTAGAGGGGTGAGAGGAGACCGAGCATGGCTGCCTCGATGTCCTCGAGCAGCTTGTAGATGATCTCGTAGGTCCGCACCTCGACATCGGAGGCCTCGGCCAGCTCGCGCGAGCGCCTGTCCGGCCGCACGTTGAATCCGATGATGGTCGCACTCGACGCGGCCGCCAGTTGCACGTCGTTCTCGGTGATCCCGCCGATGCCGCGCAGGACGAAGCTCAGCTTCACGTCCTCGCGCTCGAGTCGCTTGAGGCTTTCGGTCACGGCTTCCAATGACCCCTGCACGTCGGCCTTGAGCACGATGTTGAGGGTGGCCATCTCGCCCCGCTGAATCTGCTCGAACAGGTCCTCGAGCTTGGCACCGGTTGCGGCCGACGCCACGGGCTTGTGCCCGGAGAGGCGGAAGCGTTGTGCTCTCGCCTCGCCCAGCGTCCGGGCCCGCGCCAGGTCCTTGGCCCCGCGCATCTCATCTCCGGCATGAGGGGGCTCGGAGAATCCAAGCACCTGCACCGGCGTCGACGGGAGCGCCTCCTTCACGTGGTCACCCAGGTCGTCGACCAGGGCCTTGACCTTGCCCCAGGCCGCGCCGGCCACCACGGGATCGCCCACACGGAGCGTGCCCTGCTGGACGATGACGGTCGCCACTGGCCCGCGACCCGCCTCGAGGTTGGCTTCGAGCACGACGCCGCGCGCCTCTCCCTCGACGCGTGCCGTCAATTCCTCCACCTCGGCCACCAGGGTGATCTGCTCGAGCAGGTTCTCGATGCCGGTGCCCTGCAGCGCGGAGANNCTCCACGACGATGGTGTCGCCGCCCCATGCCTCGGGCACCAAGCCGCGCTCGGAGAGCTGCTGGAGCACACGGGTGGCGTCGGCGTCGGGGCGGTCCATCTTGTTGACGGCCACGATGATCGGAACGTCGGCCGCCCGAGCGTGGTCGATGGCCTCGATCGTCTGCGGCATCACGCCGTCGTCGGCCGCCACCAC
>PMLV01000136.1:0-40959 GCA_003160635.1 Acidimicrobiaceae bacterium
TCTCAGGTCATGCTGACAGAAAGGGAAGGCGGAATGGACTTCGAGAGTGGAGCGGATCGACAAACCCTGGGGCTTTGAGACTCATTTCGCTCTAGTCCCTGGAAAGTACTGTGGAAAGACGCTGCACGTTGACGCCGGGCATGCTCTCTCTCTCCAATACCACGTGCGTAAAGAGGAGACGATTGCTGTGCAATCTGGGAAGCTCCTGTTCGAAGTCGGAACTGCTGATGGTTCGCTTGAGTCATTCGAGTTACTGCCGGGCGAAGCCGTCCATCTGTCTCCAGGTACTCGCCATCGCATGACGGCCCTAGTTGACACTGTCGTCCTAGAAGCAAGCACCACGGAACTGGACGACGTGGTCCGCATCGAAGACCGATATGGGCGCGAGATCAAAGATGCCAGTTCGAGAAGTATGTAAACGAACCGCGTACGAACTCCAATCTGGTCGGGATTTTCGATTTCTGTACCCCATCCCCGAACGAATGCCGGTACCCGGTGCGCTCTTGTGCAAGAGAGCGTGCTCTCGACAGCGGGACTCCACTTCGTTGCCTAGGAAAGATGAGGCTCCACGAGGAGCAGTTCATTCCCGTCGGGGTCGCGGAACCAGAACATCGGGGGTTGGGGCTCCGTCTGCTCTACTGCACCGATGCGGACCTTGATGGGTGACCCGATACGGGCGATCCCGGCATCTACGTCGACTCCGAGCTGCTTCATGTGCTGATGG
Organism: Acidimicrobiaceae bacterium; assembly: GCA_003160635.1. Taxonomy (GTDB): domain Bacteria; phylum Actinomycetota; class Acidimicrobiia; order Acidimicrobiales; family RAAP-2; genus Bog-473. The sequence goes on from PMLV01000136.1 coordinate 725, forward strand.
GCCGCATCGATGTCGCTGGTGTTGAGGATGATCCCCGTCCGAACGCCAACCCGATCCGGTCCTGCCGGCATGAGCACCAGCCCGGTCGCTGTACCGGGCGGGTAGACCTCGATCCAGCGGTGGCCCCCACCCCACGGGAAGTCAGCGCGCACCTCGAAACCAAGCGACTGATAAAACGCCAGAGATCTGGGCTGGTCCTTCGTGGGAATCATGACGAGTTGCACAAGGTCAATCTTGAGCGACGGTTTGTTGGTCATTGCTACCTCCTAATCGCCAGCGTTGCAGTTGGCGACTCAGTTATGACGGCGACGAGCCGTCCAACTCATCGGCTGGGGACGGATGGGAAGAGGTCACGAGACCAACCCGACCCCAGATGGTCGTCATGCCCCCGTACATTGCTGGCTGGGAGAGCCTCTAGGCATCCCCTGTGATGTCCAGCGCGCGACACTTGATTGTGCACATGACAGAACACGCGCTTGGCGTGGATTTCGGCCGGGTCATCAATGACGGCTCATCACATCCATCGGGTGACGGCACGTCATTTCTGACAGGCAGCGAGGATGCGATGCTGGCCACACCCGCAATGGAAGGGGCCTTCGGATCCCTCGAGCGGCTGACGGAACTCTTCCATGGCCGAGTCTGGATCGTGTCAAAGGCAGGCCCTCGAATTCAGGCGAACACCGCATGCTGGTTGGGACATCACGGTTTCTTCACCACAAGATTGATCACGGACAAGGCGGCTGTATGCACGGAACTCGGCATTACGCACTTTGTCGACGATCGAGCCGAAGTTCTCAAGGCACTGATTGGGATCGTTCCGCACCTCTTCTTGTTCGGTCCTCAAAACGGTCTGGGCCCCGATCAAGCGATCACTGTCCCAACGTGGTCTGAAGCAGAAGGCCGCATCGCTCAATCGCTATCAGCCTGAAGCGACCGATTCGGCGAGTCTTGACTGCCCCATAAGGCCGGCCTGGAGCACGTAGTGACTAGCCGAGAGCCTGAGCCATCGCATCGGTTATGGCCTGCTCGAACTGGGCGCTGTCGAAGACGAACGGTCCGAGTTCGGAATAGTCCCAGTCGAGGTCGTCCGCCACCGGATTCTCGAATTCGAGCCACCTGATCTGGCCTTCCGACGCAAGGACTCGGCCATAAAGCGGTCCACAGTCGATCACCCCGCAGGTACAGCCGAGCAAAACCGTTCCGCGTGATGGATGCCCATACGGGCTTCGGCCCTGAACGGGGTGCCGCGGAAGGTGTTCAAAGTCCAGTCTTGACAAGACCATGCCCTCGTGGATTCCGGCGTCCTCCCAGCCGTGGCCCACTTCGAACTCGGTGACCAGCGAAACGAACGATCTGCCATCGATGAAGGGCGTCAAAAGGAACCCGTCCGGCGCCCACTGCTCGACGGTGAAGTGAATCTCCGATTCCTCAGTTGTTGTCACCGACGCCAAATGTACGCCGGACAGTGTGGGCCCCTTATCGCCGGGTCGGTGGGACTCCAAGGCGGTACGGCGGTGTTCGGAGTACCGCCTACTTCTCGATGTAGATCGTCAGCGGCGGGACTACCCCGTGTCGCTCCATAGCCGCACCTAGCTCAGCAGGCGGTGAGGCAAGGGCAGTCAGCACGGCTGCCGGATCCTCAACGTCACCGATGATAGCAACGGCATTACTCCCGTCTTGTGCCACTAGATCGACCGCATTCAAGCCACCCATACCAGCAATGGCCTGGGCACGCTCTGCCTTGAAGCTCAGCCACTTCTCAACGTCAACGACGCCGTGCGTGATTACCATCCTTGGCATTCCATCTCCTCCCGAGGAGCGTCGACTTTGCGGCGCTGGGGCCCCCTGTATAGCGGAAGCGAGACCACTTGCGCCTTCCATATCCCCGATCGCCGGCTGGAAGCGCCCGTGGCGACGAACCGCCTGCCACGAATATCGCCTATGGATGAGACATGTTCCAGGTCCCAAGCGTCGGCTCGGTGGCACCGACTCATTCTCTAGTGGATAAGAACCTTGAGCGCGTCATGTTCCGCTGCGTGTCCGAAGACGTCGTAAGCCTCAAGCATCTGGTCGAATGAGAACTCGTGCGTGACGAACTTCTCGGCAGGAAGCTTGTGCTCGGCAACGAGCTTCAGCAGCATCCCGAGGGTGTTCGTATTGACCAGGCCCATGGAGATGTCGANNGCCGTGCACACCGATGTTGGCCACGTTGCCGCCTGGGCGCACGATGACCGTTGCCATCGTGAACGTCTCTGGAACTCCGACTGCCTCGATGGCGACATCGACGCCCAAGCCGTCCGTGAGCGCGAGGACCTGGTCCTTCCAGTCCGGATCACCCGAGTTGACCGTGTCGGTCGCACCGAAGTCAGCGGCCCGGGCGAGCCGAGCGTTGTCCAGATCGATGGCGATGACCTTCGACGGCCCGTAGAGTCGGGCTGTCATAACGGCGGAGAGACCCACGGGCCCGGAACCGATCACCGCGACTACATCTCCCGGGGACACCCGTCCGTACTGCACGCCGATCTCGAAGCCTGTCGGCAGGATGTCCGAGAGCAGGATGCCCTCGGCATCGGTCATGCCTTCAGGGACCTTGTATACCGAGTTCTCGGCGAACGGGACCCGAACGTATTCGGCCTGCGTCCCGTCGATCATGTAGCCAAAGATCCATCCGATTCCTGCCATACCCTCAGGGTCGAGGCAATGGCTGTAGAGGCCCTTGCGACAATTCGAGCATTTCCCACATGAAGTGACGCATGCGACGATTACTCGATCGCCGATGGCTAGTTGGGTGACTCCTTCGCCCACTTCGGTGATCACACCGATCCCCTCGTGCCCCAGGATGCGTCCGATTTCCACCTCGGGCACGTCACCTTTGAGGATGTGGAGGTCGGTGCCGCAGATAGTCGTGGCGACCATCTTCACGATCACGTCGGTCGGAAGTTCGATCTTCGGATTGGGCATCTCCTCCCAGGCCTTCTGGCCTGGACCCTTGTAGACCAAAGCCTTCATGGCGGACCTCCTGCGGTGGCTAGGCCGAGCGGCTCTTTGCGACTCGCGAGACAGGCACTCCGCGTGATAGCGAACCGCGAGTCTCCGGGTCCGAGGTTACGGACTACCAGATTCGCCCACTAGGGCCGAATGGCCCTTCGGCCGTTCCGCCGGGTTCGTCCCAGAGCGTGAGCACCGCTGGAGCTTCCCGCCGTGGAGGTGACCCTGCCCCGATCGCCGGTTCAGCGCAACACCCGCGGTCAGCTCCTCCAGGACTCAGGACGCTCGATCCAGCTCCAACATAGGTTCGGCCCTTCGTTCCAGAGGACTTCCCAACCGGCCCCCAGCTTCGCCTGAACTCGCAGTGCTAACTGTTGAGCCTCCAGAAAGAAGGTGGCCTCCGCATCCTGGTCGTGGTCTTCTGGCTGGACGCGCCCGCCAAACAACTCGTCGGCCGAGTCGTTCCAGACCTTCAGATCCATCGTCAACTGCTCACCGAGTAGATCAGTCAACTTCCTTCGGGACGTCTCGGCTCGAATTGAAATGAGCCAGATGCCACTCGCCTCGATGTCAGCTGCTACGAGGACGCGATTGGGACCCTCCACTGTTGCCGACGATAGTGCCCCCAGTTCGCAGGAGAAGGAATGACTGGCGGAGACGCATATTCGAATTGATGCGTATTTACCCCGGATCTGCGGGCCCGCGCGCGTAGCGACGACGTCATGTTGGCAGTTACAGGAGATACTTGGGCGTGGCTGGCAGCGCGAAGACCCCTCAGTTGGACCCGGTGGTCCAAGAGGCGCTGAAGGACGTCACCTCGCGGACCCACCCCCTAGACAGTTTCTCCCTCGTCGAGCGCCACTCGCTCTGCGGAATCTCCTCGCGCCTTATCTCACGAGGCGGGGCATTTTTCAAGGTGGACCGGCGCCCATGGAGCCTGAACGGAGCCTGAACGACCCAAGCGCCAGGGCGGCGGCAATCCATACCTTCAAGCATCTCAAACACCACGGTTATGCGTTTGAGCCGGACCTCGTGCATTCCTGGGCCGTCATCCACAGATGGAAGACGGACGACGCCTTGCAGCTCAGCGAATACGCGTCTGGCGTGCTCAGCGGCAAGCCATATCACTCGGCCCCGGATCCGATTGGAAGGCAGGCGATCGACCGATGGAGGTCGCAAGCAGAATCTGTCCGAGCCTGACTCACGGCGCGCACCATGACCTCGGCTGAGGGCAAACGTCGCCTCTGTCCCACAACGCCGGACTGAGCGCTGCTGATCGAATCCTCGGGGGCAGATCTACACGAGAGACCTCCGGCACTATCGGTTAGTGCGAGTGGTCTCGCCGGTAGCGTCGAGATCTCAGAGGAAACCGATGGAGGTGGCGATGAGGGTCGTGTTCGTGCATGGAGCGTGCGTGCGGGATGGTGCATGGTGGTGGCACCGCACGGCTGAGCTGTTGCTGGAGCGTGGGGTCCCGAGCGTGGCACCGCTGCTGCCGAGCTGCGGCGAGGGTGGGCCGCCGGGTGGCGCCGGCGGTCCGGGGCTGCCCGAGGACGTCGCAGCAGTCCGGCAGGTGCTGCAGGACGGCGAAGAGCCGACCGTCGTGGTCGCTCACAGCTACGGGGGGATCGTCACCGCCGAGGCAGCCGCCGGGGTCAGCTCAGTGCGCCACCTGGTGCTGGTGTCCAGCTACCTCCCCGAGGTCGGGCAGAGCCTCTCCGACTTCGGCGACGGCACCCCCGCCCCGTTCCTCGACGTCGACCCGGACAGCGGCACGTTCGGTGTCCGCCCGGAGTTCCTCGTGGAGACGTTCCTGCAAGACTGCGACCCCGACACCCAGGCCCAGGCTGCAGACAAGCTCGCGCGGCAAAGCGTGCACGTGACGGCACAGCCCGTAGGTGCGGCGGCCTGGCAGCAGGTGCCCTCGACCTATCTCGTCTGCGCCCAGGACAAGGGCACGCCAGCGTGCCTGCAGCGCGACTTCGCCCGCAAGGCCGGCACCATCGTCGAGCTCGACACTGGCCACCATCCGTTCTTGTCCCAGCCAGCCGCCGTTCAGAACCTGCTGCTTAGCCTGTGACCGCACCGGGTCCCTGTGTCGTTGGCGCCCATTCGCCCCTGAGGCTCTCTCATGCATCAACAGTTTGTCACCCGCCATCCTCGAACACCGGGAGCGGGTGCGGCGAAGCGGCACAGCGGGGACCGCTCCTCAGTCAGGTCCTTTAGGCCCTGACAATCTCGTCGTGCCGCGCTCATCATGCGTAGGGTGAACGGGCGCAGATGCGGGGGAATGGCCAGTTGGGCGGTCGTGACGATCGTGCTGGCCGGCACCGTCCTGACAGCGTGTGGGAGTTCGCCGGTGGCGAGCGAAGAATCCGCTCGGGTGCCCCAAGCGCATCAGTTCTCAGGGCTGCGCAGCGTCGGGCCGCTGTTCCCCCCTGGGATCTCGGTTCACACGTGCACGGCGAGTGTCATCGCCAGTCGAACCGGAGATCTCCTCATCACTGCGGCGCACTGCGTCTTTGGGACGGGTGTCGGCTGGCGGTTCGCACCTGGCTACCGTGATGGAGTTGAGCCCTATGGCTCGTGGAACGTTGTCGGGCTTTACGGTTCCCCGGCGTGGCTCAAGTCGACATTGGCGGCCAGCGACTACGCCATCGTGAAGGTTGCGTCAAGGAAGTTGCGAGGGCAAGAACAGACGCTGCAGGACGTCGTCGGTGCCAACCGCCTCGCGACGGCACCGGCCCGCGGGGCGATCGTGACCGTGCCAGCTTATGCGATGGGGAGCCACGACGACCCGGTGACCTGCACCGTCCGCGTCAGCTACCAGGGCGTCTTCCCCAGCTTCAGCTGTAACCCCTACGAAGACGGCACCAGCGGGGCTCCTTGGTTGGAACGCACCCGAAGGGGTATCGCCGTGGTCGGCGTGATCGGTGGTCTCCACCAGGGGGGCTGCTACCCCTGGACGTCCTACAGCGCCGCGTTCGATTCGACCACGCTGGAGACCGCAGCAAAGGCGGCGGGATCTGCGCCTGCGAGGTTCCCCCTTGCGTCAAGCGACGGCTGCTCGGTGGGGCCGTGAAGGGCCGGAAGGTTGGACGGGAGGCCCCTTCCCACGGTGTCCCTGAACAACGCCGGGTGGGTGCGAGGTCTCTTGCGCGAGGATGGCAGCCCATGGATACGCAATCGAACCGCCTGAAAGTCCATCGCAGGGACCTCGTTCTAGGCGGCTCGCGGTACACGATTCTGTCGCCACGGCCACGCACTGAGTCTCGATTCGCAACAAATCGTTTCCACGATACGTGGCACGTGTTGACTGACCTTGAAGGCGCTCATCTGTTGGCACGCCTGTGCTGGGCGATGGCGTATCAGCGACACGACCGGACGGTGGCAGTCATCGATCCGCCTTTCATGGTGCCCAATCCCTTCGATGCCGATGCATCGTCGCCGATCGTGATCGTCAACACCGACTTGGGCCCGTTTCCTCGAGACGGCGCCACTTCGCTGTGCCAGGCGCTTCCTTTCCGGACACCATCGAGTGGAACAGTCGTCCTCCAAACGAGAGGGCTCGATCTCGCTCTCGAAAACCCCGGCGCTTTCGCACAGGGACCCGATCAGGCCAGATGGCGCGACCCGCACCGAAAGCGACGCTGGATCGAGGGATCCGCCGGCCTCGTGATCCTGGCAGCGCCGGGGCCGGTGCTAAAGACCTGGGGGGCCGAACTCAGCCAACTCGGCAACTGGATGCATGAGGGATCTGATTATTCCGAGCTGGACTATCCCAAGAACGATGGCGAGGTCCAGGTGTTAGACGACTTCGACAGTCATGTCGAGCGAGCCATCACTCTCAGAACCCGATTGTTTCCCAATGCTGCTAGCCGACATCTCTCGGAAGAGGAGAAGCAGGTGATTTGGGTTGCTCATCACCCGTGAACCAGAAGATCAAAGGTATCCCCATTCGCCGGCTTGAGGCGATGGCCAGGAGGAACTGACATTTTCCGCACCCAGCTAACCACTCCCATAGCCTTGACCTGTGTTTGAGCGCTTCACCGATCGATCACGCAGGGTGTTGGTCCTGGCTCAGGAAGAAGCGCGGTTGCTCAACCACAGCTTTATTGGGACCGAACACATCTTGCTCGGCCTCATTCTTGAGAGAGAGGGCGTGGCCGCCAAGGCCCTTGAATCCCTCGACATTTCGCTCGAGGCCGTCCACCACAAGGTCGAGGAGACCATCGGCATGGCGGGCACGGCCCCCAGCGGCTCCCCTCCGTTCACGCCACGAGCCAAGAAGGTCCTCGAGCTTGCACTCCGCGAGGCGTTGCAGCTGGGCCACAGCTACATCGGCACCGAGCACCTGTTGCTGGGTCTGCTGAGCGAAGGTGAGGGAGTTGCTGCCACGGTATTGGTCAGCCTGGGCACCGACTTGAACCGGGTGCGCCAGCGGGTGATGCAGTTCATGTCCGGCACGGCAGGGGAGGTGTATGTCGAGGGCACGGCAACGGCAAGAGGGGTCGCCTTACGCTTCGGCGACGAACATCCGATGAAGCGGGGGCCACTCTGCCCGCAATGTCGAGCCAATCTCACCGAAGAAGCGCGTCATCGCACCATGTCCGTTGCTTCAGAGAACGATAGCGACGATCCAATATCACTTGATGTGGTGTTTTGCCAACGATGCGGAGTGATCATCGAGGTGTTCAAGTCGGAGGGGTGAGTGCCTCCGTACGATGCCGGTTCAGGTCTGCGGTGAGTTGCTGAGCTGCATTCGCGTCCCCACACATCATCTCGCAGATGTGAATCGGAGCTTCTGCACCATTGGTCGCAAACATTCCCAGCTTGCCGACTCCGAAGGTGATTGACGCCCCAGTGGCCCGCCACGAAAAGATGGGTGCCAGGGCAATACGTCCGTTTCTCCTTCGGCTCCAACATGGTATTACGGCCTCCAAAACCAGTTCCGTTCCGTCGCTCCGACAATGCAAAAATAGGATTGTGGACCAGTCCTTTGAGTCGCTGATCGCAGAGGCGGAGACGGCTCCAATCGTGGGATGGAACTTTGACTGGCTGAACGGCCGCGCAACCGAGGAAAGACCATCGTGGGAGTACTCTCGACTCCTCGCTGAACGCTATCGACAGGCGGATAAGGTCCTGGATCTGCAATCTGGTAGTGGGGAGATGCTCGCAGCACTCCCTCATCTCCCGGCGTTGCTCGTGGCGACCGAGGGCTACCGTCCGAATCTCACTCTGGCCGCTCAACGGCTCCGACCACGAGGAGTGCACGTCGTCGGCACCGACGATAGACACGAGCTGCTTCCGTTCTCCGATGCCGTCTTTGACCTGGTCACGAGCCGCCATCCCGTTACGACGTGGTGGAAGGAGATCGAGCGGGTTCTTCGGCCCGGCGGCTCGTATCTGTCGCAGCAGGTGGGACCCAATAGCTTGAGGGAACTCAGCGAATACATCATGGGGCCCTGGCTCAAAGGATCCGCAAGACATCCACGTCTAGCGGAGCAGCAGGCCGCTGACGTCGGGCTTGTGGTTACCGACCTCCGGGAAGAGCGACTGCGGACGGTGTTCTACGACGTCGGCGCTGTTGTGTACTTCCTGCGGCTCGTCATTTGGATTGTGCCCAACTTCAGCGTCGAGCGTTTCCGCGATCGACTCTGGTCCCTACACCAGCAGATAGAGCGAGAGGGACACTACGTCGCGCACGCCAGCCGGTTCTTGATCGAAGCCTGCAAGGCAAGGTAGCCCTGCCCCCGTCACGCCGGTTCGGAGCGGCCAGCCCGACCCTTGAGAGAACGATGGCGCGATGCTGTGGTTGTGGATGAAGACGCCCTTCTGGCCGAGCAGAAGTCGTTCTACCGGGCTCGGGCTGCGGAATACGACGAGTGGTGGCAACGACGCGGTCACTATGACCGAGGGGAACAGGAGCTCGTCGAGTGGCAGCATCAAGTGGGGATACTCGATGCCGCCTTGAACGCCTTCGGAGCTCGGGGCAATGTCTTGGAACTGGCTGGAGGCACCGGCTGGTGGACCCAGCGGCTGGCCGAGACAGCCGACCATCTGACGGTCGTGGACAGTTCGCCCGAAACGCTCGCGCTGAACCGTGAGCGGGTAGGGCGACCAGACGTGCACTACGAGGTGGCGGATCTCTTCGACTGGCATCCCGACTCCCCCTATGACGTCGTGTTCTTCTCCTTCTGGCTCTCACACGTCCCACGGGCACGATTTGGCGACTTCTGGGCTCTTGTCCGCGCTTGCCTGAACCCGAATGGGCGAGTGTTCTTGATCGACAACCGCAACGATCCCCTTGGCGGCTCTTCAGCAAGGGATCCCTATGTCGTTGAGTACGGCACCGATATGCACCTGCGCACGCTCGGCGACGGCTCGAGATACCGGGTCGTCAAGGTGATGTACGAACCCGATGAGCTCGAGTCTCTGATTGCCACAGAGGGATGGTCGGTAGAGATCGAATCGACCCAATGGTTCATCTTTGGATCAGTCCGTCACGCGTAATCGAAGGGGTGCTCGCCGGTTATGCGTGTGATCGCCCACCGTCGGGTCCAGTACGTGGTTCGCTGCCACTTCTGTGAAGCCCCACGGTGGGGCGTGAAGGGCCCGAATCGCCTCGCTGCGGTCTTTGCACGCTCGGACAGCCGCATTGACGGCGTCGATCCGTTCAATGGTGTCGAGGATGCCGTCGATGACGTGAAGGCACTCCCGAAGCATCAGAACGTCGCAGCTCTCAGCCACGCCCACATTCTTTCAGTGCAACCGAAGCCGTCCTGGACGGTGGGACGGCTTACGACTAGAGGTTTCGTGTTCCTTCCGCCGCCATTGGCTTCCCTCTGGCTCACAAAGACAAGTGCAGACCGAGAAACACCAACGATGGCAGTTCCTGCGACAAGAAGAAGGGGTCGGTATGACATCCCTTCGACAAGTCGACCGTCGCACCACGAGGAAGCCTCTCGACGAGAGAAAGAACTCCAGGGTGAAACGGGTCATCATTTCCTGATGCAACACGTACCGCGGTGCCCGAAAGCTCCGCTGCATGAGTCACGACATCGGCTGAAGCGAAGGCCGATGCCGACGCATAAGCCCCAGGGTTGGCCGCCCGGGCCTGGTCATAGGTGGTCCAGATGGCCGGACTGATGGCCGCGACCGCTCGAATCAGTTCTGGGTACTTCTCGGCAAAGAGCAGCGCTCCATACCCACCCATCGAGATGCCCATGGTGCCGATCCGCATAGGGCTTCTGCCTAGATTCAATCCCTGGCACATGGGGATCAGCTCCGACATGACCATCGCCATCGGGTCGTCACCGGGGTGCGGGTTCCAGTAGCCGCCCCCGCCATCGACCGTCACCATGGCCATCGGCGGCAACGGCCGCCCGTAAACCTCAAGGGCAACGGCTTGAACAGGTGTCATGCCCGATAGGGCATTGGAGTGGTTGGCACCGTAGCCGTGCAACATCACGATGAGAGGCAAGGGACTACCCAGAGGATGTCCCGGGGGCCAGGCGATTGTGTAGCCGACCTCTCCATGACGAGCCGCAGAGTAGAACGAACCAGATCTCGAGAGCCCAGTCCCCGTGAAACGAAGCAGAGGAGCGGTGACAGAGCAAGCACCCTCAAGCTCGGCGAGTGCCTGCTTGCCGGGAACGACTCCGTGCGTGATCAGCTCGACACCAGTGACGCCGGCACCAACGAGCGCGGCGACACCTCCAAGGCCCGTCGCGAGGAGCCGGCGTCGCGTCCAGCGTTTGGGCGCATCGCTAGTCAGCGTCATTGAGCCGCCCGGTCCGCCACGAAGAGCGGGCACAGGCAACGGCGACCGATCCAGCCATCAGCATGGCGATGAACGCGACAACCTCAAACGAGTCGTTGCCGCCAAAGACGCGCACGTCTGCCCCGAGAAACCATGTGAGATAGGACGCCATCACCAAGATCATCAGCGACGTGAGGACTACGACGGTGATCTGCACCGTCCGAAGGCTTCGCGATCCTATGGGCATCCTCCGGATCAAAAGGGCAGTCGACACACCGATGAGGACGGTCGAGACCACCGGCACGATTCGCCAGAGGTCATAGGACCAGCCCACGTGCGGCGCAAACGTGGTCGCCGTGATGTTCGTGACCTCGACATACGCTGCGCCGGCGAGTTGCTTGATTGCGGTGCCAGGGTCGGCCCACTCGATGCCACCTCTTGCGACGGTGTAGCGGAGGAGATAGGTCGACGAAACGCCGAGAGCGACGATTCCGATTGAAAGGCCGGCGGCCGGCAACGCCAGTCTCCACTGCGACCTACGGACAATTCGGTAGAGGGACGACACTGCGAGAGCGATGATGCCAATCGACAGCACCGCGACGAGCGCCAAGAGCGCAACGGTCATGGCGCCAGTCGTGACCGTCTGCACGACCCCGGGGCGCCGCGGTGCCCAGCCGTTCCAGGCGAGCATTGTCCACGCCCACGGATGGATAGCCACGGCAGTGAACAACACGCTGACCAATGAGGTTGACGCCAATCCGGCGCTCACACGACGCGTGGGTTCGATCGGTTGACCCGTGATACCCAGGTCAACACAGCGCGCCGCAAGCCCCTTGCGGATCACATCAAACGTACGCGACGCCGAATGCGGACGCTCTGACAGCTCGTCTTCAATGAGGGCGCCGAACTCCTGACCGAAACGTTGCCGCCAGCTCACTGGGTACCAACGGAGGAGTCGCTGTGCCCTCCTCTCCGGATCGCCTCTCACGCCAGCTCTCCGTTCGGGGTCAAAGACCATCCGACCCGCAAGCGTTGCAGACCGGTCCTCACGATTTGGCGTTGCGTCTTCAGGTGCTCAGCCAACGCTTCGGCCCCCACCGCCGTCAAACGATACGGCCGTCGGCGATCGTCGCTGTCGAGCGCTTCGATCAGCCCGGCACCCTGCAGTCGTTCAAGTGCCTCGTAGAGCGTTCCGGGTGGTACGCGTACGCCTGCGAACGCCTCGACATCCTTGACTAAGGCGTAGCCATGCTTCTCACCCCCGGCAAGGCTGGAAAGGATCAGGCTGGACACGGTCGGGTTCTTGCCAAGGCTCGGCTCGCGGCTCGACGAAGTTCGCACTTCCGCCATGCTATATCGGTTACCGATCTATCGTCAACCGATGGATTGAATGGGCTGGAGAAACAACGGCAGAGCAGAGGCTCTTGGGTAGCACCGTACCGGGTCGGTGAGGCGCATTCCGGTCCACCTGTCATCGAGTGCCAACTCTCGCGAACGGCACACCCCGCTGAAATCCGAGGAGCCACTATCAGCGACGTGGCGGCATTGGCTGCCCAATTGATCAATTGTCGCCTGTGGCAGACTGCCGCCCGAAGTGTGCACCCACTATTGAACGCACCCCTCATCCCCTGCCCTCCATGAGTTGGGCGAGGACAGGGCTCCGCCTGCCATTACCCCGGGCGAGGTCGACAGGAATCCGCCCGGCGTGGTCACCGGCTCGATGATGACAAGATTGGCTTCGTCGGCAGTGCTCGTACAGACAAGGAGGCGATGGTATGGCAGCAGTGATCGAATCGGCTTGGGAAAATCACCCTGGCTACCGGATCGACCTGGTGCCCTTCCCCGGTGTGGCCCGCGCCTGGTTCGGTGACATCCTCCTGGCGGAGAGCAGCGCAGCCCTCAGGGTCATTGAGACCGACCACGTCGAACGGCTCTACTTCCCGGAGGCAGACGTCCGGCTCGAGCTGTTCGAAGCGAACGATCACCACACGATCTGCCCGTTCAAGGGAGAGGCTGACTACTGGACGCTCACTGTCTCAGAGCCACCCGTCGAAGATGTGTTCTGGACCTATCGCGATCTCTTTCACGAGGTCGCCGGTCTCAAGGACCACCTCGGCGTCTACCACGAGAAGGTCCGGGTCGAACTCGAGACACAATGGCCCGATGACCCGCGCGCCGTGAGCGCCAGTCCGTTCCCGGTCTGGGGAGACCAGTCCGATTTGCTGCGGCTGATCGACGTGCAAGAAGACGGTACGGATCGATTCGTCGCGCCGGGCTACCACGAGCGCTCGCGCAACGTCGTGGAAGGGGGTCAACTGCTGGCGCAGGCAATCGTGGCGGCATCCAAGGCCGTCCCCGAGCAGCGAGTGATATCGGCCCACGTGACATTTCCGAAGGCGGCATCCTTCGACGATTCCATCGAGGTGTCATTCGATGTGCTGCGAAGAGGACGGACGTTTTCCACTGTGTCCATCCGTTCCGAGCAAAACGGCGCACTGGTGTGCCCCGGGCTCATCCTGATGGACTCGGGTGCAGCGTCTGTCTTCGCGGACACCGTGACGATGCCCGATGTCCCGGGGCCCTACGAGTCCGAGCCCTATGACATGAGAGTCACCGGACGCGACCTTCGCATTGTCGACGGCGCCTACTCCCCGGATCCAGAACGAGTGGGGCCACCGGTGATCTATGCCTGGGTCCGGTTCCGTGAGAATCCCGAAGAGCCGTACCTGCGCCGTGCCCTGGTCGCCCAAGCGACGACCCACTGGGCAATCGCAGCCGCCATGCGCCCCCACCGCGGATTCGGCGAGGCTCAGGCCCACGAGACCCTCTCGACCGGCATCATGTCGGCCTCGATCAGTTTCCACGACGACGCCCCGGTTGACGAGTGGTTTCTCTACGCCAATCGGGCCATCTGGTCGGGCCACGGGTTGGCGCAGGGCGAGGGGGCGGTTTTCAGCCGGGACGGGCGGTTGATGGCGTCCTATTCCGTGCAAGCCATGATCCGCGCCTTTACCGAGCCTCCCCGATCCAGAGGGATGGACGCGCGCAACGCGATGTGAGCATGAGATCCATTCGGCCACCTCGCATACCGTCACAACTGGCGGAAGATGACGGAGCGGCACGTGGCGACAATTTCTCCCACTCGCTTCTGTGTGGGGATTTCTCGTGGCAGTCGCGAGAAGACACCCTTGTGGAACAGTCACGTATCGTCCAGGCACAGTTCACAGGAGCGCGGCTCAGTCGATCCCGCCTGACCGACGTGGTCGTTGAAAACTCTGACTTCTCTGGTGCCGAACTCGACGAGGCGGCGATCGAGAGAGTGGAGTTCCGTGAGTGCCGTATGTCCGGGGCGATCTTCAGTCGGTGCTCGTTTCGTGATGTCAGATTCGTCGGATGTCGGCTCAACGAAGCGAACTTCCGCATGTCGGAGATCACACACGTCCTCTTCGAGGATGTGGAGCTCAGAGGAAGTGACTTCTACGCGGCAACCATGGAGAGCACGGGCTTCTTCGACTGCGATCTTACGAACGCCGAATTCACCAAGGCCACCATCCCGGATGTGCGTTTCCATGGATCGACCTTGCTCGACCTGAAGGGAGCGGAGTACCTCACGGGAGCAATCATCGAATCTTCCCAGGTCCTCCCGGTCGCGCTGGCGGTGCTCGCAGCGCTCCGCATCAGAATCGACGACGAACGAGAACCCCCAGAAGCAGTTCGGGACAAACGCCGCTAGGCCGTTTCAGAACTAGCCTGGGGCGCTTCGACGGCGGGGGCCACGGGACTGACCCGGGAACTCAAAGGGTCACCGAGATGTGCCGGACGGTGGCTCCAGGTGTCGAAACACCCGGTGGAACAGAAGAACACGGCCTTCCCGTCCGGATCGGATGCCGTCTCCTCTGCCGTCGAAGGAGACAGCGGGATGCCGCAAATTGGATCCACACCGCCCTGCGACGTTCCCAAGATGCCAATGCTTGAGGCAACGATGGACCTCTCCACACCCCGTAATGCGACGTCCCTCTCGGAGAGGACCACCCCCCAGCGCGGCATGTGACTCATGACAGAGGGCTCAGCAAGGGCCTCGCCTGCGTGAGCAAGATCACAGAGCCGGGCGGCCACGTTGACACAGTGCCCGATGTAGTCGTCACCCTCCATCAAAATAACGTCGCCCGACGTGACTCCGGAACGGATCGAGACAGACTGGGCCGGGCTCGATACGGTGCAGACGACGCGGTGTAACTCGAGAATGGCGGCCAGCAAGGGTGGGGTTTCGACGCACACCAGCATGACCCCGTCACCGAGCCATTTGGCGATGCGCACACCTCGTCGGGCACAGATCTCACGCAGCAACGACCGGAACGATGTGAGCACTTCGACCGCATACTCGTCACCCTCACGTTCGGTCAGGGCCGTGAAGTCTGAGACATCGACGAAGGCGAAACTGCGATGGACTCGCACGCACCGATCGTGCCACGTTTTTCGACGGATGCACCAACTATCAACCGCGAGAGGTCGGCCCTGCCTCTTCGCCGGGACTAGACGAAGTTCGGGATCACCTCGGCGGCGAAGCGAGCGAGCACCTCCTCTTCGATCGGTGCGCGCAATGCGATGATGACCCAGTCGGCTCCAGCATCCTGATACTGGCCCACCCTGTCGATGATCTGCGCGCTCGACCCTTCGAGGACACCATCTGCCACCCCGCCGTCGGCCGAGCCGTAACGTCGGATCAGGAAGTCCCGCCGGTCAGCCTCGCTCAGCTCGCCCATCAGGCCGACGTTGACCCCGGTCACGAACTCATCCGCCCGGGGAGAGTTCGCCCGCACCACCTCCCGGGAACGACCGAATTGCTCAGGCGAGACATAGGCGATATTCCACGCGTCGCCCACCCGACCGGCAAGGGCCAATGCCCGAGGACCTCGGGCGCCGATCCAGATACGCGGCGATCGCTGATAGGGCTTGGGGTCGCAGCGGGCCTGAGCGAACTGGTAGAACTCGCCTTGGTAGTCGACCACCTCCTCGGTCCACAGCAAGCGAACCACCTCGGCGTACTCGGCCATACGCCGGAGGCGGACGGCTGGTGTCTCGAAGGGTATTCCGTAGGCGCGGTATTCGGTTTCGTGCCAGCCCGCGCCGAGCCCGAACTCGAACCTTCCTTTCGACAGATGATCGATCGCCACGCCGGTATTGGCCAGGACGCCGGGGTGGCGGTAGCCGGCCGAGTACACGAGACAACCGACTCGAACACGCGAGGTCTCCATGGCCAGCGCCGTGTGCGCCACGGTCGCCTCAAAGGAAGGTTGCTCCCATGGAGGCGCAGCGGCATAGAAATGGTCCCACACGCTGATCCAGTCGAAGCCCAGATCTTCGATCTGCCGCCAGGCTCGGCGAAGCTCGTCCATCTCGAGCCCCTGAGGTCCAAGGTGTACACCGAATTGCATCGATTCCCTCCCGTTTGGTGACCGCGGACAGCCGGCTCAGACTTAGCACATCAGAGGACAGAGCGGAGCGGTACCGTGTCACCATGTCCGTCACCCCGCCTCGCGCCGGTCCCTACCATGACCTCCGCGTGCTGGACGCCAGCACGGGGGCCGCAGGGGCGATGGCGGCCATGTTTCTTGCCGACTACGGCGCCGATGTCGTCAAGATCGAGCCGGTGCAGACCGGGCCACTGGACGGCGATCCTGGTTGGCTGTGCTGGGATCGGAACAAGGTTCTGACCTCCTTCGACCCAGCGGGACGTCACGGGCGTCGTGAACTGCGACGGCTGTTGGCAGCGACCGATGTGGCCGTCTTCGATCGGGTGCCGGGCCAGCTGGAGGCCGACGGGTGGGACGGCGCCACCCTTACTGCGGCGCACCCGAATATGGTCCACGCCTGGCTTCCGCCCTACGGGACCACCGGGCGATGGAGTCAGTTGCCCGGTGACCCGCTTCTCCTGGCGGCAGCCGCCGGGGTGTGCGACTACCAGCAGGCCCTGACTGACGTGCCCGTCGCCCCGGTGGTCCCGACACTTACCTATGCCCACGGCGCACTCGGTGCGACAGCTATCGCGGCGGCCCTGCTCGAGCGCCTTCGAAGCGGGCAGGGACAGGCGGTCACGGTCACCGGTCTCCATGCCGTGGCTGCCATGCATTCATCTGTGATGAGCCGCGCCCCTGGACAGATCATCCCCCGCCGCAAAGGAGGCCTTGGCATCCCGAACTACCGGGTGTACCGCTGCCGGGACGGGCAGTGGCTGTACCTGGGCACCCTGATCCAGCCGTTCTTCCTGACGGCGCTGGAAGTCCTGGGATTACTCGAGGTCATGGTCCTGCCCGGCATCGACGGCGATTTCACCAATGTCATGAACCCCGAATTCAACGAGCAGGTCGGGGCGCGTCTGGAGCAGCGCTTCGCCGAGCGGGACCGGGCGGATTGGCTGCACGCTCTTGACGCAGCCGGCGTGCCCAACGCTCCCGTCTGTAGCCGAGCGGAGTGGTTCGACGGTGAGACGGTGGCCGTCAACGAGCTTCGTGTCGGTCTTGACCACAAGAAATTGGGGCGGGTCGATCTCCCCGGACTCCCGGTGTCGCTCTCGGCCACGCCGGGCGCGATTCGGCACCTACCCGACGACGACCATCGGTTCTCCTCGGGGGACCTGTGGAACGAGGAACGGGCCGAACCCGTCCGGCCGCCGGCGCCCGCCACCGAGGGCGACGAGGCTCCAGGATTCCCACGGGCCCTCGAAGGGCTGCGGGTCGTGGATGCCAGCTCGTTCATCGCGGGGACATTCGGACCGGCCCTTCTGGCCGACTACGGCGCCGACGTGCTCAAGGTCGAACCGCCCGAGGGCGACCCCTATCGGATCTTCGCGCTCGGCTTCCTCGCCGTGAACCAGGGAAAGCGAGGGGTCCAGCTGGACCTGAAGGATCCGTCAGATCGGCAGGCGTACCTGGAGCTGGTGGCCAGGGCTGATGTGGTCGTGGACAACCTCCGGCCGGCGACCGCGACGCGGCTGGGCATCGCGTCGACCGACCTGCACGCCACCAACCCACGACTCGTTCACTGCTCGGTCAGCGCCTTCGGGACCAAAGGGTCGTGGGCGCCCCGTCGGGGCTTCGATCCTCTGGTCCAGGCCCTGAGCGGTCTGCTCCACGCGCAGGGGGGCGCCGATATCCCGATGATTGCGACAATGCCCGTGCACGACATCGGGGGGGGCACAGTGGCCGCCTTCGGGACTCTGGCGGCCTTGTATGCGAGGGAGCACACCGGTCAGGGGCAGGTGGTCCAGACATCGCTGGCGGGCGTATCAGTGATGCTCCAGTCCGGTGAGCTCGTCTCCTACCGCGGCCGCCCGCCCTCGCCAATCGGTGGACGTGATTTCGCCGGCCCGCGGGCGGGTTACCGCCTCTACGAATGCCAAAATGGATGGATATGCGTCGCTGCGTCGACGCGGGACCAGATGTCAGGCCTGTTGCGGGCGCTCGACCTTCTCGAATCAGCCAACGGAGCATCGAGAGCGGAGTTGCTGGCCGCTGAAGGAACCGGGACGTTGGCATCCGTGATCGCCCGCAAGCTCGCGCCGCTGCCCACCGAAGAGGCGCTCGACTATCTCTCGGCGGAAGGCGTGCCCGCGGCCCGGGTGCTCACGCGCGCCGAGACCCTCGACGATCCCTGGTTGGAGGCCAACAGGTTCTTTCATATAGTTGACGACCCGGTCTTCGGGCGATGCAAGCTGGTGCGCTCCTACGCCGAATGGTCGCGCTCGGGGACTTCGACACCGAAGCCTGACGCGTCGGCCCCTACCGTCGGTCAGCATACGGCCGAAGTTCTGGCCGAAGTCGGCATCGAGCGACTCGGCTGAATCGTCCGTCGCCCGAACGAGAATGCGCAGGCCTCACACGTCGTCTCCTCGGGCGGTAACGGGTTCTTGCGGTATGCCGTTCGCTGGACTCCGGGCGACGGACGTAGTCTGGAGAAATGGCGCCTTCCGTCGAAGAGATCGTTGCCCGGTGTCACGGGGCACTGGCTGAGCACACACCCGTTCTCGCCGTCCGCGACGTCCTCGACGAACTGATCTCCGACCCCGAGGGACTCGAACAGTCCCTCGGAACCGTCGACATCGGTGGCATCACGACCCTGCACAATGCCGCCGATCTGACGGTGCTGCGGGTGGCGTGGACGCCCGGAATATCCCTCTACCCCCACGAGCATCGGATGTGGGCAGCTATTGGGATGTACGGCGGCCAAGAGGACAACTCCTTCTTCCGACGCCTTCCAGGGGGCCTCGAAGCGGCCGGCGGTCGAGAGCTCGGGGCCGGTGAAGTCCTCGTTCTCGGCGACGACGCGATCCATTCCGTCGCGAATTCGCGCCGCGACTTTGCCGTCGCGCTCCATGTGTACGGGGGCGACTTCTTTTCGGTCGAGCGTTCCGAATGGGACAGCGAGACGTACGAAGAGCGGCCACGTGATCTTGAGCGCACTCGACGCCTGTTCGAAGAGGCCAATGATCGCTGGTCCAACCAGCACTGATCCAGATGCTCGCCCCTCAGGTGAGAGCAGGCACAGTCGAGATCCCGGCTGACGTGAACCGGTCTTTCAGGGGCTCAGTACACGCACCAATGCTGAAGATCAGCGACGGCCGCAGATCCAATCATTATCTCGGCACCAACGATCTGATTCGCGGCAAAGCGTGCTGTCGTGCGGGCATGCCCTTCGAGCATCACGAATACTGATTCGTCCTCCGGGGTCACAGCGATCATTGGCGGGACAAAAGCTCCCGACTCAAGACGATCTCTTATTGCACAGATCGTGCGCGTCGTGGGTGTGTCAGATATTTCCGGATCATTCGCAATGATGCGCTGAGCGTAGTCAGCAAAGTTCCTCGTTCCACCCGCGTAATCGATCCACTCGACGTAGTTGACCATTTGAATCTTCGGAAGGTCGGATTCCTCAATGCAGCGCAACGACCAACTCAACGATTGGGGAAATCTCGTAAAGATCAGTGTGCGATCTTCCCAACCTCTGCACTCGCCGAGACACCGGGAACGAGCACGGTTCTCCTCTTCATTGTCGAGGTCGACGTTTCGAATGAGAGTCTGAGAGTAGTCATTCTCAGCGAGCCACTTCTGTATAGGCCCGTCGTACCTCTGATGCGAGTCAATCTCGGCAATCAGGAACGTCGCCACCATCTCGGCCTCACTCGATTCCCTCAGGAACTTCACGGGCAGATTCTTCCAGAACCCCATACTCCCCGTCACGGGTTCCCACGCATGAGCCAGATGAGGGGCCGTCCCCTGGTGCGCCTGCCTCTTCGACTCGGTGTAAACCTAAAGGTGCGTGGTGTCGTGAACTAGGCATGGAGAGGCGAATACGGCAAGGGCACGGGTTACCTCTGGCCTGCCTTTTTGCGGTTGTCCTCTTCGTCACCTCAGGTCTGACAGCAGGTTCCGCGTTCTGGGGATTCCCTTCTACCGGTGCAGGAAGCTCCGTCTACTCAGCCGCTGGAGTCGACGCGATATGCGCGAGCAGTCACATCCACGTCAGTGTCGCCGACGGCATCTCAGGTGCGGGGCACTCCAGTTTGGTCATCTTGGTGCACAACAACGGGTCACACACTTGCCGCCTGTTGGGCTATCCCGAGGTACAACTGCTCGATGCCGGGGGAACGGTGGCCGCAGTCGCGAGCGAGACTGCCAGCGGCTTCGCCGGAGGAACGCCACTCAGTACTCCAAGGCCAGGCATCGAACTTGGTGCGGGCAAGGTAGCCTCAGCGGTTCTCGAAGGAACTGACGTGCCAATCGGCAAGACGACAGCCTGCACCTCCTACCCGTCCTACACGATCGCGCTGCGCGGCATGCACGACGCAATCAGGATCACGCAGCCAATCGTGAGTTGTTCAGGATTCTCCGTCCACCCGTTCGTGATCGGTTTCAATGGCACCTATCCAAGCGGCGAGGTGATGGGGTTGGTCCCGGCTTGCAAAGTGGCGAAGGGGGGACACGGCACGATCGGTCCATTCGTCCAAATCGAGGCGCTGTCAGGATCACTGGTGAAGGGAATGGTCTCCGTAGCTGCCAGCCCCCATTCCAGGGGGCGCTTCCAGATCATCCTCAGGCCGGGTCGCTACCTCATGAAGTCCGAGAACGACCCCTCATCGCGGCACGTGGCCGTGCACTCCGGAGAAGCCGTAAACCTCGGACTCTACGGAAGCTGCTACTACGTGACGAGCGTCCCCCGTACGACCGTCGTGCCGGGGCAGACGCCGCCACCCACTACCTCGACGACCACATAGACAGGATTACCTCTTCCAGGCGCACTCCTTACCTCGACGGCTAAGCCTGGTAGCCGGCCGGCCACTGCTGGAGGGCCCACATGTTTCCGTCTGGATCGCTGAAATACGAATAGAGAACTCCACCCATGTCCTCGATGTCGCTTACGTCGATGCCGCGCTCGATCAGGACGGATCGGGACGCGGCCATGTCCTCGACGACAAGGTGGAGGCCCTTCACTGAACCGGGGACCATCTCCGTGATAGGGCCCATGCCCGTGCCAAAGACAATGGCGCAACTCGACCCTGGCGGAGTGAGCTGGACGACCCGCATCGTTTCGCTCACTTGCGCGTCGATGACATTTCCGAATCCCACTTGCTCATAGAACGCCTTCGCCCGGTCGACATCGGATACGGGGACTGGTACGAGTTCCAACCGCATGTCGGGCACTGCAGGACTATCCGTCTCCATTCGACCTCCTTGATGAACGATTGTGCTCAGAAACGCCACCCTCGAATTCGTCATACCCGGAAAACCGCCAGCGCGTCGCTCCTCCGACACCAACCGTCGCGAGCGCCGTTGCCGTACGAGCTGCGATTCGATAGATCGTCCACGGAGGAGGACCAGCAGACGGTGCGCTGTAATCGGCGGTGAGTGCCACGCCGGAATCATCGACTCGNNGCTCAACGTGCAACGTTGGTCGCGGGCCAGGTTCCTGGCCTTCAGCGTCTGCTCTCCGGTCTCGAACCAGAAGGCGCCGTCGAACCACAGCGCACCAACACCCGTCACGTGGGGACTTCCGTCCCGGTTGATCGTCGCCAACCAGCAGGTATGACGATCGGGGCCGCCCGAGCCGGGGGCTTGAGGGATCCCCCTCCCGAGGCGGCTTTCGATGTCGGTCCAATTGATGAGCGGAAGCCCGTAGAGGTCTGCCAGGTTTGTCGGTTCCATAATCGTCCGACGGATCATAAGGCGAGAACTCATTGGTCGAGCCCATGAATAATTTCGCGATCCCCTCGCCCGCTTTCTCAACCCTTACGAAGCGGTCCGGCGTACTAGTCGCGTCGGTAGTAGTCCCGAGGCGAACCATCGAATTTGCCACTTCTCAGGCAACAGTTCTTGAAAGCGACGACCCGAACCGCATGGACATTGGTCTTTGCGTCCGAGCTTCTCGAATCAACTCCTTGTTGCCATGGACGACTCGGTCCCTACGCTTCCACGTGGCCATTGGAGGACCTCCACCTTCAGGATGGCGGCTCCGGCGGACGGCCGCGCCGATTCTCGACGCGCCAGACGAAGCGCAGGGCCGACCACGTCTCGTCGATCGCGCAGACCTTGTTGTCAACCAGGCCCCCACGCAGACCAGCGCCCCGCACTGCCGTGTCGGTCAGATCGGTTGGCACGCCCGAGGCCTTCTTCGGCCACGCCAGCCACAGGCTTCCGGAGGGGAAGATGATCGAGCCCAGCGCGGGCAATCGCTCCTCCATCCTCCTGCGCGCCGTGAAGAAGGCCACGACGACATCCGCGTCACCCCGGGATTGCCGCCTCACCTCCATCTGCGGGGGAAGGTCGAGCCGCAACGCCGTCGGTGCCGAGAGCAGCGTGAGCCGCGATCCCTCCTTGATGCCCAGTTTCGTGGCAAGCGGGGTGCCCGAGTAACCAGCCACTGTTGCAGTCTTCCACTGGTGCCGTGGTGTCGTTCGACTTAGTCTCAGCCTGTGCGCACGCGAGATGAGGGGTAGGCCATCCCATGACAACGCTTCAGGACGCAATCGACATCGCACGGCGGGACAAGTACCTGGCGGTGGTGTCCACCCTCCGATCGGATGGGACGATCCAGTCCACCGTGGTCAACGCAGGCGTACTGCCCCATCCGGTCAACGGGGCGGACGTGATCGGATTCGTCACCTATGGAGCGACCAAGTTGGCCAACCTCCGCAAGCGTCCCCAGCTGAGCCTCACCTTTCGCTCCGGGTGGGAGTGGGCCACGGTCGAAGGTCACGTCGAATTGATCGGCCCCGATGACCCCAGTCCCAGTATCGGCGCTGACCGGCTCCGCCTTCTCTTACGCGAGATCTTCAGGGCCGCCGGCGGATCGCACGATGACTGGGATGGCTACGACCGCACCATGGCAGAACAGCGCCGCACGGCCGTGCTCATCAGCCCGACGAGGATCTACAGCAACTGACGCCACCCCAGCAACCCCCCCGGCACACGGCCGGAGTGGACCGGCTCCTTACACGTCCTTGCTCGTCACGCCCGCCTGGTCAAAGGTGGACATCTCCCGCAGTACCCGCGCCGCGGCCTGCACCAAGGGAAGCGCCAGGCAAGCCCCGGTACCCTCACCGAGACGCAGGTCGAGCGTGAGAAGCGGCCGGAGGCCGAGAAAGCCGAGGGCGGCCTGCGACCCCGGTTCAGCCGACCGGTGACCGGCAATGGTGTAGTCGAGGACCGCCGGGCACATGGCGGCTGCGCTGACGAGTGCGGCCGCAGCGATCACTCCATCGACGATCACCGGGACTCCTGCTGCGGCGCCCCCCACGATGAACCCCGCCAGTGCTGCGATCTCCAGGCCTCCGAGCGAGGCCAGCGCGCCCAGGTCGTCTCCGGGCCGGATGTCGCGGGCGGCACGGGCGAGAGCGGCTTCGACCACGGAGATCTTGTGCTCGTGCATCGCGTCGTCGATGCCCGTCCCGCGCCCGACGACCTCGGCGGCCGCAGCGCCCGTGAAGTGCGCGATGAGCGCGGCGGACGGTGTCGTATTCCCGATTCCCATGTCGCCGGTGATCAAGCACCGCGCACCGGCCGCCACCAATTCGCGCGCCACCTCGGCACCGACGTCGAGGGAGGACTGCGCGTCCTGGCGGCTCATGGCCGCTTCCACGGCGATGTTGCCCGTACCGTGTCGGACCTTGCGGCGCAGCAGGTTGGGGGCGGGCTCGAGCTCACCGATGACACCGACGTCGATCACGACGACTTCCGCCCCCACCTGCCGGGCAATGGCATTGATAGCCGCCCCTCCTGCGCAGAAGTTGCCGACCATCTGGCGGGTGACCTCCGACGGCCACGGGGTCACCCCGGCCTCCACCACGCCATGATCGCCGGCGAAAATCGCCACGGTGGCCGGCTCGGGAACGGGTGGCGGGCTGGCGTGGGCCATGCCCGCCAACCTGACCCCCAAGAGCTCCAGCTCGCCGAGCGAGCCCGTCGGCTTTGTGAGACGGCCATGATGTTCCCGAGCCTCCTCCATGGCAATGCCATCGACATCAAGGACGGCGGCTCGCGCATCATCAAAGGGGTGTGTCATCCGGTGCTCCCATCTCTCCTTGTGGACGGCCCAGCTCAGTGGCCTGGGCCGTGCCCAGCCGCGTAGCGCCAGCTCGGGCGCCGGATCGAATTCACCGACGTACCCGACGCAGAGATAGGCAATGGGCACGACGTGGCGCGGCAGGCCAAGAATGGCCGACAGAACCGGCGGGCGGTAAAAGCTGACCCAGCCCACCCCCAAGCCCTCGGCTCGCGCCGTCAGCCAGAGGTTCTCGATGGCAAGGCAGGTCGAATAGTGGGCCATCTCAGGTTGCGTGTACCGGCCCAACACGTGGGCTCCCCCGCGTTCGAGGGTCGACGTCACCACGAGGTTCAGCGGAGCCTCACGGATGGCCTCCACTTTGAGGTCATTGAACGCACGGGCACGGGAGGCCGGTAACGAGGCGGCGAAGCGCCGGCGCTCTTCTTCGACGTGTTCGGCGACCTGAGCGCGAACGGCCGGATCGGTGAGGATCAGGAAGTCCCAGGGTTGCGACAGGCCAACCGACGGCGCCTTGTGGGCCGCCTGCAAGACACGGTCGAGCACGTCGTCCGGCACGGCTGTCGCGAGAAATCGTCGACGCACGTCGCGGCGGGCATCGATGACCTGGCGCAGCGTGTTTCTGGCGTCAGCGCTGAACGGTCCGCTGGAAGGGGGTGGGTCGTCAGGCATTGAGGTGGTTGTCATTGGCGAGTACGTCGAGGGCAGTCGAAAGGCGGTCCATCCCCGCCCCGTCGGGGACCGCCATGCGCACATGGTGCGGCATCCCGAAAGAGGCACAGTCACGGACGACGATCCCCTGGGCCAAGAGCTTGTCACGAAAGCCCGCCGGGGCATCACAGAGCACGAAATTGGCGTCAGACGGGGACGGGGAGAGCCGATGTCTGGTCAAGAGCTCGGTGAGGTCTTCCCGGAGTGCAGCGATCTCCTTGGCCCATCCCATCAGGTCCGCCGCCGCCACGAGTTCGGGCAGGAGTGCCACCTCCAGGCCGCCGACCGCCCACTCGGGCTGGCTGCGTTCGACGCGCCGGATGAGCTCAGGATCGGCGATGGCGTAGCCGAGGCGCAGACCGGGACAGGCGAACAGCTTGGTCAAGGAGCCCACCACGGCCAGGGCCGACGTGTCGCCACGAGTCCAACGGCCCGTGGCCATGGGGAAAAAGGCCTCGTCCCACACGTCGGCGCGCTCGCCGCTCCCGGCCAGGCGCCCCGTGGGATTGTGGGGGTTGGAACGCCAACGTGGGGCTGTCGACGTGCCTCGGGGGTGCAGGGAGAACTCCGGCTCCTCAACGCGGCCCCCGAGGAGGTGCCCCAGCAGCGAAATTGCCTCCGCTCCCCCGTTGGTCACCAAGAGGCACTCCGGTTCGATGCCAATGGCCTGGGCCAGCACGCGGCGGGCCTCGGCGACGTCGGGATACCGCCGCAGCGCGCCCAGGTACGACCTCGCCCGAGCCGCGATGTCGGGAGCAACGGGGTTGAGGCTCGCCGAGAGGTCGAGCAGGAAATCCACCGGTACTCCCATCTCCCGTGCGAGGCGCGCCGCGTCACCCCCGTGTGCTCCTGGTGCGGGCATCGTCATGCCGCCCATCCCAGCCCGACGAGCACAACGATGAGGGCACAGGTGACGTCGCGGCACAGGGCCGCCGCGGCCAGGATGTCCCCGGCGTCGGGAGGAGTGCCCGTGCCCAATTGCGGGCGTCGCTCCGTACGGGTGCCGTAGGTGTTCACACCCCCGAGTCGCACCCCCAACGCCGCGGCGAAGGCCGCTTCAGCCACGCCCGCGTTGGGGGAGGGATGGAACGGAGCGTCCTGGCGAACCGCCCGCCAGATCATGGCCGCGGTCCGAGGTCGCACTGCGGCCACGAGCACGGCCGTCAGGCGGGCCGGAATGTAGTTCGCCGCATCATCGAGCCGCGCGCTGGCCCAGCCGTAGTCCTCATAGCGGTCATTGCGGTACCCGACGGTGGCGTCCATCGTGTTGATGGCGCGGTAGGCCAGTGTCCCCTCTGCACCGCAGAGGGCGCCCCAGAATGCGGGCGCCACCACGGCGTCGACGGTGTTCTCGGCGAGCGACTCCACGGCGGCCCGGCTGATCTCGGAGGCGTCCAGACCGCTCGGATCGCGCCCGACCAGAGCGGGCAGCAAACCTCGGGCTCGGACCAGGTCGTCGTCGCGCAGGGCCTCGGCGACGTCCCGACCGGCCTCGCGCAATGCTCGCTGGGCCACCGAGATATAGGTGGCGAGCGCGGTCGAGCGCACGACCGAACCAGCGGCGATGCCGATACCCAGGCCGGTGGCGGTGTGGAGCACTCCCGGCGACCGTCGGGGGCGATAGAGCCTTCGTTCGACCCGCCCCATCACGGTGCCGAAGGCGCTGACCGGATGGGGCTCCAGGGCAGGTTCGCCGAACACGAGGTCAGCGACCACTCCCACGGCAGCGGCGACCGCGTTCTTGGCCAACGAGGATCTCGCCCTCACCAACGTGCCGCCGCCACCAGCAGGCCGACGGTTTCGCCGACGATCCCGGCTGCCCCGAGGACGTCACCGGTGAACCCGTCGATACGCCATCTGGCCCAGGCCACGATGGCCCCGAACGCCATCAGCGAGGAGGCGACAGCGACGGGACCGGCCGGCACCGACCATGCACTGGCCAGCGCTGCGCTCGCCGCCATGATGACGACGATGGCCACCACCGGGACCGGCACGCCCACGAAGGCACTGGCCAAGCCGTCCTCTCGGCGCGCGTACGGCACGCGNNAGGAAGACGACCACCACCGCGACCCCGAACGCGCCCACCGTTGGTTCGCGCATCACCTCCAGCCGGCGCTCCTTGCTCATGTGCGGCAGCAATCCGTCCGCGCAATCAGCCAACCCGTCCAGATGCAGCATCCCTGTCAGCCCGAGATCCGCCGCCACCACGAGCAAGGCGGCCACCGGCAGCGGCCATATCTTGGCTGTGGCCCACCACAGACCCCCCAGGGCGAGCCCGAGGAGAACTCCGACCAAGGGGAACCAACGCAGCGCGCGTGGCGTCGGCACCCGCGCTCCCGCAAACGGCGTCAGAAACGACAGCGCGGCCCGCATGTCAAGGTTCCTCATCGAGGCGCAGCGCACGGCCGGCCACCACCAACAGCA
The DNA here is from genome assembly GCA_003160635.1 of Acidimicrobiaceae bacterium. Classification (GTDB taxonomy): domain Bacteria; phylum Actinomycetota; class Acidimicrobiia; order Acidimicrobiales; family RAAP-2; genus Bog-473. The sequence goes on from PMLV01000136.1 coordinate 28,164, forward strand.
CCCGGTCGGAGACCGCCGCCACGGCCTGATTCACCGAGCCCAGCGCGTCGCGAAAATGTCGGCCTACTGCAGAAGATGGATGGACCCCCAGGCCGACCTCGTCAGAGACCACGACGGCCTCACCCTCCCGCTCTGTCAACGCGCGACACAGTGCTTCGCTGTCGACCACCTCACCGTCGCCGTGAGCCGCCACCCACGGACCGAGTGAGTCCAAAAGGACCGACCCTGAGGTAGTGCGCACGACGTCGGCCAGGTCCAGGCCCGCTTCCACCGTGCACCAGTCCGCCGGACGCTGCTGACGGTGACGCTCGACTCGCGACGCCAGATCTGGATCGTCGCCTACCCGGAGTGTGGCCACATAGGTGATCGGCGACGGGAGCCGTGCCACCATTCGTTCCGCGTAGTCCGACTTGCCCGAGCGAGCTCCTCCCAACACGAGGGTGATCATGAGTGCCCTGGTCGTGGCAAGCCGGACAGCACAGCGAGCCGAACCGCGCGGGCCAGGCGGGAGCCCCAGGTCGAGCGGGGACCGCCGTAAGGGTGGGCCGGGCCATCGGACGGACACAAGATACAGAGTGCGTCGGTGGCCGTTCCGGTTCCCATGACGCCCGCCTCCCAGAGAGCCTGCGCCTTCGCCTCGGTGGCGGTGCCCACGGCATTGACGAGCGCGCCGTCGCTCAGCCGCTCTGGCAGCGCGACCACCATGTTGATGGTGCCCACTCCGGGCGCCCTCGCTTCGTCCGGCCCTTCGGTGAACCTGTCATCAGCGGCAGCCCATTGCGGCCCGGAGACACCAACCGTCGCGTCCACGTAGACCCCTTCCTGGCGCACGATCGATGCGGTCCGCACATTGACCGCCGTCATCATGCCCGCACCCGGCCCGGACACCCCGGCCTCTGTTGCCAGGAGGACGAGGTCGCGCTTTGGATCGTCGCCGTCATAGCCATGCGGGACTTGCGCGTTGCAGACCCAGTGGCGCAGACCCAACCCCCCGCCGAGCGGCGCTGAAGAGATGACCAGGGTCGGATCGGCGAGTCGCCAGAACCGGGCGGCCAGCTCGAGCGTGCCCTCCGTCCTGAGTCGCAGTTCGGGAGGATCGACCAATAAGGCGTTCAATATTCGATCCCCTTGCGTGCCTTGATGCCTCTCTCATAGGCGTGCTTGACCACGCGCATCTCCGTCACCGTGTCGGCGATCTCAATGAGCTCCGGCGCCGCATCTCGACCGGTGATGACCACGTTGGTCTTCGGCGCCCGCTGCATCACCCCGGCCACCACTTCGTCAACCGGGACCCACCCGTAGGTCACGGCGTAGGTCAACTCGTCGAGGATCAACATGTCGTAGTCGCCCGAAGCCAGCTTCACCCTGGCCACCTCCCAGGCATGGCGGCCCTTGGCCGCCGTCTCGTCGAGATCTGTCGACTCCCAGGTGAATCCGTCCCCCAGCGTCTGCCATTCGATGCCCAGGTGATCTGCCAGCTTGCGCTCGCCCACCTTCCATTTGCCTCCCTTGACGAACTGTACGACGCCGACCTTCCACCCCCGGGCCCACGCCCGCCCCATCACACCGAATGCGGCAGATGACTTCCCTTTCCCGTGGCCGGTGTTCACCAGGACAAGCGAGGGGACGCGTCCTGCCCCCACGTCATTGCCTTCCTCTTGGTCAAGTGGTTCTGGCATCGTTCCCCTTCCGTTACGTGGTCCGGCGGGGAGCCACGATCAGCTCCCCGTCCGGGGACCGCACGACCTGCACCTGGTGCCCAAAATGCTGCGTCAAGATGGCCTCGTCCAATACCTGGGCCGCGGTACCCGTGGCAGCCACTTTTCCTTGCGCCAGCAGGATCAGGCGATCGGAGAATTGTCCGGCCAGGGTGAGGTCGTGCATGGCGCTGAGCACCGTGAGTCCCTGCTCGCGTCGCAACGCGTCCACAATCTCGAGCGCGTCGACGCGCCGGCCGAGGTCGAGCGCGCTCGTCGGTTCGTCGAGGAGGAGGACGGGTGCCTCCTGGGCCAGGGCACGCCCGAGCACGAGGCGCTGCAATTCCCCACCTGAAAGCGTGGCCAGGTGGCGGCCCGCCATATGCGTGAGGTCCAGGCGCTCGAGAAGATTGGCGCAGACGACGTGATCCTTCGCCTTCTCGAACCCTAGATAACCGATGTGCGGAGATCGACCCAAGAGTATGTAGTCGGCCACCGTCATCTCTGCCGGAAGCTCGGGTTTTTGTGGGACGTAGGCAATCATGCGGGCCAGGGCGCGGCGTGGCATGCGATGCGTTGGCGTGCCGTCGACCAGCGTGCGGCCCTCGGATGGCACCAACTGCACGATGGAGCGCAACAGGGTCGTCTTCCCGGCGCCATTGGGACCGATGAGACCCACCCACTCTCCCACCCCCACCCGTCCGCCCACACGCGAAAGGGCCACGTCCTCGCCATACCGCACCGTCAGGTCCTCGAAGGTGATCACGTCACAACACGCCCGTCCGGCGAGAGCGCAGGAGGAAGAGGAAGAAGGGCGCACCGACGAACGCCGTGACCACGCCGATGGGGATCTCCGCCGGGGACTGGACCGTACGGGCGGCCACGTCGGCCAGGATGAGGAACGCCGCGCCGCCGATCATCGACACGGGGATCACGACGCGGTAACTGGCATTGGACAAGAGTCGGACGGTGTGCGGCACGATGATGCCGACGAAGCCGATGAGGCCGCTGACGGACACCGCGGCCGCCGTGCCGAGGGTGGCCGCAGCGACCACGATGATCCGCACGCGTGCGGCATGGATGCCCAGTGCGCCCGCCTCCTCCTCCCCGACTCGCAGCACATCGAGCAGCCGACGGTGGAGAAACAGGACCACGGCGCTCAAGGTGACGTAGGGCAACACGAGCGTGACGTCCGACCATGAGGCCGTGCCGAGGCTCCCCAGTATCCAGCTGTAGACGCCCTGAAGGTCCGGTTCGTGGTGCTGTTGGAGGTAGGTCTGCATCGCCGTCAGGAGCGCCGCGACCGCCACTCCGGCCAGAACGATCGAGGCCGTCGACGCCCGGCGCCCCGAGGTGACCCCCACCAGGTAGGTCAAGATCACCGCACCGACCGCTCCCGCGAAGGCAGCGAAGGGAAGGAGGTGATTGACGTTGGTTCCTGACCCGTTCACGATGACCAAGGTGGCCCCGAGGCCCGCGCCGGCGGCCACACCCAGGAGATAGGGATCGGCCAAGGGATTGCGGAAGACGCCTTGATAGGCCGCTCCTCCTCCCGCCAACATGGCGCCGACCAACCCGCCCAGGACGACCCGCGGCAGCCGGATCTGCCAGATCACATCCCAATCGATGGCCGAGACATGCGAGTGGTAATGGATCAGCGGGAGGTGGCCGAGCAGCGCCGAAAAGATGGTCGCAAGCGGGATGTCGGCGGGACCGACCGAGACCCCGAGCACTGTCGCACCGATCAGGGCCGCCAACGCCACGAGGACCGGGCGACGGGCCGACACGCGGGGAAGGACCGACGCCGGGAGATCGGCCACCACGTCCTGACCCGGCGCGCGCGTTCGGTTGGGCACGGTGGTGCTCACAGTGTCACGCCCGACTGTGCTGCATGAGCGAGTTGGCCACCCTGCGGAGGAGAGCGACGATGCGTGGACCCCAACGTGACGCGATGTCGTCATTGAGCCCGACCACGTGCCCATCCCTCACCGCCCTGAGCGTCGACCAACCGGGGCGTTGCGAGACCTTCTTGGCGTTCTGACCACAACAGATCGTGTCGGCCAGGAAGATGTAGTCCGGGTTGGACTTGATGATGAACTCGGCCGAGAGCTGTGGATAGCCCCCGCTCGCCGCCGCACCCTTCGCTGCGTCCGCGATGCTCTTCATCCCCAGGAGTCCCAGCACCTGCCCGATGAACGTCGACGAGGTCTCCGAGTAGTACGTCTGGTCAAGCTCGAAGTAATAGGTGATCGGTTTGCCGTGCGGGGGTGCNNCGAACTGCTGGTACTCCTGATCCAGGTTGGTGGCCGGCGGATCGGAGAGCACGGGTATCCCGAATTTTGCCAGCTCTGCCGTCAATCCCGTGGTGTCGCCCGAAACGACGACGAGGTTCGGCTTGTACGCCACGATCGCTTCCACGTTGGGATTGAGCGCATCGAGCTTGGTCCTGGGTGCGTTCTTTGGATAGTCCGAGAAGGAATCGACCGCCTTGACCTGGCCGCCGGCGCCGATCGCATAGAGCATCTCGGTCGCCGTGGGCGACAACGACACGATTGCCGTTGGCCGGGCCGGGACCGTGATGTTCCCGTTGGCCGCCGCTATCTGCACCGGATAGGTCGTCGATGACTGCGACGTTGCGGCAGAGCTGGGTACCCCCGTGCTGAAGGCCACCAGGCCGAACGTGGATGCGACGGCGAGCACCAGCCGTCGCGGGGTCCTTGACATCAATTCATCCTCCATTGGTTCGCGGAGGACGAAGTGCGCCCGCTGCGACACCCATGTTGGATGCCCAACGAACCGCCCTTCCTCCGAGGTTCGGTTGCGTTGACGCAGAACCAGGCGTCCGGACTCGTCCCCTCGAGGGGGCATTACCGTTGCGGGACAGTGCCGGGCTTTCACCGGGCTTCGCTGGAATCTGTGCCACTCCGGTTGGGCCGGAGCGGTTGCGACGTTAGCTGATCGGGGGGACGCGCGTCTCCCCGGCCCCACATCCTCCACGAACAGGCCTGCGAACGGGTCCCGTACGATGCCTGGATGCCATCGGGATCGGGGGAAGGAGAGAGCGAGCGCGACTTCTCCCTCGAGGAGATTGAGGACGCGGTGGTCGATGGGGACAGCCCCATATCGACCGGGACCGCCCGTTCGGCATTGCGGCACCGCACGTTCCGCATCGTGTACTTGGGTGCCTTCGCGTCCAACATCGGCACCTGGATGCAAAACGTCGTTCTGGGTGCGTACGCCTACGACATCACACATTCGAGCACCTTTGTCGGCGTGATCATATTCGCCCAGCTCGGACCCGCCCTCCTCCTGGCGGCGGTGGGAGGTCTCATCGCCGACAAGGTAGATCGCAAGAAGTTCCTCATCCTGCTCTCGATGGAACAGCTCGTCTTCTCGCTGGGCGTGGCCTGGGTCGTACGCGCCCACTCCCCGTCCCACGCCCTCCTGGTGGTAATGGTCGTTCTCGTCGGCGTAGGCAGCGCGATGTTCGGTCCGGCCTATGCCGCCATTCTGCCGGCGTTGGTCGGTCGCACCGACCTGCCTGGTGCGATCTCGCTGAATTCGGCCCAGATGAACGCCTCCCGGGTGATCGGTCCGGTCATCGGCAGCGTGGCCTACCACCTCGTCGGACCCGCTTGGGTCTTCGTCGGCAATGCCGTCACCTATCTCTTCGTCGTTGCCTCCCTCATGATCGTGACGCTTCCACTCCTCCCCACGGTGACGCTGCACGCCAGCCGATGGCGCGAGCTCACGGCGGGCCTCACCACGGCCCGAGCGGACCGCGTGGTAGGCAGGTGCCTCGTCACGGTCTTCGTCTTCTCTCTCTTGGCGCTCGCCTTCCTCGGGCAAATGCCTGTCGTGGCGGCACACAACCTCGGCATCAATCCCAAGTCGACCAACTACGGCGTTCTCTACGCCTCCTTCGGCACCGGTGCACTCTTCGGGGCCATCTCCATCGGAACGGTGTTCGCCCACACGTCCAAACCGATGATCGTGCGGGTGAGCCTCCTCGGCTATGCCGTGACACTCACGGGGTTTGCCCTTTTGCGCCAGGCGATGCCTGCGTACTTCGTGGTGGCCATACTGGGTGCGTTCTACTTCGCCTTCATCACCGCCTTGAACACCGCACTGCAAGCACGCCTGGAAAATGCCGTCCGCGGCCGCGTCATGGCCTTGTGGATCATGGGCTTCGGCGGCACCGTCGCGATAGGCAACCTCGTGGCCGGCCCCATCGTGGCTGCAATAGGGATCACGTCGGTGTTGATCTTCGGGGCCGGGGTCGCCCTACTTCTGTTCTGGTATGCCGACCTCCGGGAGAACGTCGCTCACGCGGGCGAGCTCGAGGTGGGGCTGGCCCAGTAGGCATCGCGCAACAGCTTCTTGTACAGCTTTCCGTTCTCTCCCCGCGGCATTGCCTCGGTGAATTCGACCGACCGGGGGCATTTGAAGTGGGACAGGTGTGCCCGGCAAAACGCGAGGATCTCCTCCGCCAACTCTGGCCCGGGCGTTGCTCCCGCCGCCGGTTGCACGACGGCCTTCACCTGCTCACCCATCTCGGCGTCCGGAACACCGAAGACGGCCACATCGGCCACGGCAGGATGCAGAACCAAGACGTCCTCGATCTCTTGGGGATAGATGTTGACGCCCCCCGAAACGATCATGAACAGCTTCCGATCGGTGAGGTAGAGAAATCCGTCCTCGTCGAGGTGGCCGACGTCCCACAACGTGCTCCACCCTCGCTCGTTGAATGTCTGCTTGGTCTTCTCAGGATCGTTGTTGTAGACGAAGGTGTTCTCACGCCCCCCGAACCACACAACCCCGTCTTCGCCGGTGGGAAGCACGTTGCCATCGTCGTCGCAGATGTAGATGGCCCCCCATGCGGGAGCTCCGACCGAGCCGGGATGGGCCAACCACTCCTCGGAGGTGATCCACGTCAAACCACCGCCTTCCGTGCCCGAGTAGTACTCGTGGATCACCGGGCCCCACCACTCGATCATGCGGCGCTTGACCTCGGGCGCGCAAGGGGCGGCCGCGTGGACGACCGACCGCAAGCTGGAAATATCGCGGGCGGCGCGGGCACGATCGTCCAGCTTGAGCATGCGGACGAACATCGTCGGGACGAACTGGGCGTGCGTCACGCGGTACTCCTCGATGAGATCGAGGCAATCCTCGGGATCGAACCGTTCCATGACGACCACGGTGCCTCCGATCCGGTGCGCCGTCATGGACCACGCCAAGGGAGCCGAATGGTAAAGCGGGGCGGGGTTCAGGTAGACGTCGCCTTCCTCGAATCCCATGATGCCCCCCAACATGGGAGCGAGGATCGCGTCCGAACCGAAGGGCAGCCCCGAGAGTGGGCGGCGAATACCTTTGGGCCGGCCCGTCGTGCCNNGACGAGTAGAGCATGGCTGACCCCTCTTGTTCGTCCGCCAGAGGAAGGGCCGGGTGGTCGCGCACGAATTCGTCGTAGGAGTCGTGGCCGGCCGGCAAGGCGTCCCCGACGGCGAGCCGAAGTTCGATGTCGGGTGTGACGTCGAGCAACGCTGCGGCCAGGGGAGCCAACGCCGAGGAGATGATGAGCACGCACGCGCCGCAGTCGTTGACGATGTAGGCCGCCTCGTCGGCTGTCAGGTGAGTGTTGATGAACGTCAGAAACAGACCGGAACGTTGAAGTCCCCAGGCGATCTCGTGGGTCCGGTGATCATTGACGGCGAGCACGGCCACCTTGTCCCCGACGCGCAGCCCGAAGGCGAACAGGGCCTGCGCCAGTTGGCACGACCGGGCCTCGAGCTCACCGAAGGTCACCGTCCGGCCCGAGGATGTGATGACGGCGGGACGGTCGGGATGCGTGGCGGCGTAGGTCGAGGGCGAGTAGTTCGACACGGTGGGTTCGGAAGCTTCAGCGCTGGTCACGCTCACACTTCTAGTCGCAACCGGCTCCCCGGCGCTCGCCGTCCCCCGTGCTCATCCCCGCCGCGGCGCCCACTGCCAGCGGCGTGCCGCCACCGCCACCCCGACCACGCCCCAGATCGCCATGACCCCGAGATCGCCCCACGCCCACGGTGAGGTACGACCCCCCTCGAACGAGGCGAAGAGGGCGAGGATCAAGTGGCGCACCGGGAAATACGAGGCGAATTGGGCCAAGCCCGAACCCGGCGCGATATAGAAGTAGAGCCCCGAGAGGAACACCAGGATGAAGACGACGCTGACCGCGGGCCCGGCCGCATCCACGTTGGGGATGACCGTGCTCGTGGCGAGTCCGAGCGCAGTAAACACGAGCATCCCCACCAGGACCGTGACGAGGAAGGCCGGGACATCGACGGGCCCCTGGACCGAGAATCCGAATTTCCCCACCACCAGGAGAATCACCATCTGCACCAGGGCGATGAACATGTAGCTGAGGAAGATCGCCGCCAGCAGGATCCAGGTGGGCACGGGGCTGAGGCGGAGCCTCTTGAGCAGTCCCATCTCGCGCCGGTTGACGATACTGATGGCCAGCACGTTGAAACAGGACGACATGATCCCGAAGGCGACGAAGCCCGGCACGTAATACTGCACCAGCCTTATGTCCAGTCCATGACCCACCTCGGCGCTCCCTGCGGTAGAGCCGAGAAGCACCAGGAGCAGGGTCGAGAGGCCGATGGTGAAGAAGGCACCGACCGGGTTGAGCCAGAACGACAGTTGCTCGTAACGAAACTGGCGAACGATCAGCTTCACGTCGCCGAGGCCCTGGAACGAACCCGAGGTCGGGACGGCAGCTGTCTCCGGCCGAGCGGCTGTCGGTTCTGCGGTGGTCATGACGCCGTCCGGGTCAGGTCCAGGTAGATGTCCTCCAGCGAGACCCGGGAGACCGAGAGCCCAGGGAGGGCGAGGCCCTTCTCTCCAACGCCCATCCGGTCAGGGTATGGAGCGTTCGCAGCTCGTCGTCGCTGCGGATCGTGACCAGCCCGTCGTCGATCGACTGCACCCCGAGGGGGATGTCCGATGCCGTAACGCCTTCGGGCAAGGCGAAGCGAATGGTCACCGTCCCCGAATCGCGGCCGCCGATCGAGGTCGGTGACCCGCTGGCCACGATCCTCGCATTGTTGAGCACGGCCACCCGGTCTGCCAGTGCCTCCACTTCGTCCATGTAGTGCGTCGTCAGCATCACAGTCGTCCCGTCGGCGGTCAGCTGGCGGATCAAGTTCCAAGAATCGCGCCGGCCCAACGGGTCGAGACCGGTGGTCGGCTCATCGAGGAAGAGCAGCTCAGGGTTGCCGATGATGCCCAACCCGACGTCCAGGCGACGTTGCTGACCCCCGGACAGTTTCTTCACCCGTTGGTCGGCCTTCTCCTTCAAGCCAATCAGCTCGATCACTTCGTCGACCGGCCGGGGTGCCGGGTAGTAGCCCGCGTTGCGGGTGAGTACCTGGCTTACGGTGAAGAAGGGCTCGACCGCCAATTCCTGAAGGACCACACCGATGCGGCTACGCAGCCAACGTTGCGTGGCGCGTTGGGCCGGGTCGACGCCAAGCGTCGACACCTCTCCACCGCTGCGATCCCGAAACCCCTCGAGGATCTCGATAGTCGTCGTCTTGCCGGCACCGTTCGGCCCGAGCAACGCGAACACTTCGCCCTTCTCGACCTCGAACGAGACGTCGCTCACGGCCTGTTTGTCGCCGTACGACTTGGCTAAAGAGCGGACGCTCACTGCAGGCACCAAGAACTCCTCCCGTCGTCGACAGCACCGTATACCCCGATGCGCAAACACAAATCGTGCGCCGACCGCATCCGCCGTGTACCCGCTCCACCGCGCCGAGATCTGCCGCGACGGGTGGCTATGGGGCGAGAATGCGCTCCATCAACACCAGCTCACGCCAGCGGCCGAACGTGAACCCCGTTTCGGGCAGCCGTCCCACCACAGCGAACCCCTGGCGCTGGTGAAAGCGAATGGAACCGGTGTTCTGACCGTCGATCGCCCCGATCATGACGTGCTTGCCGGCTTCGGTGGCCCTGACAATGAGCGCACGTAACAGATGGCCGCCCACCCCTGCGCCTTGATGGTCCTGACGAACATGGATCGTGTGCTCGACGGTGAACCTGTAGCCGGGCCATTTCGAGGAGTCCCGAAAATCGTCGTAGGAAGCGAAGCCGACGACCTCGTCGCCCGTGGCCGCCACGAGAACGGGATGGCCGAGGAGCCGCTGTGCATGCATCCACTCCCGTCGAGTGCCCAGGCTCTCATGCTCCTCGGTCCACGCCACCGTGGTCGTGCTCACCGTGGCGTTGTAGATCGCGTTGATCGCGGCCGCGTCGGCGTCCAAGGCCTCCCGGATGCCCACCGAGCACTCTCAGGAACCCATGGCCTTGAGCGCGTGCGTGCGGGGGGTCGCCTCGCCGGAGAGAGCCGGATCTGCGGCGACCACCTTGTCGAGCAACTCACGCAGTTGCCGCAGCTCGGTGCGCGACAGGGCGCTGAACGCAGCGGGAGGAACGGACAGCACCGAATGGATCTCTCCGGCCAGTGATCGCCCCTTCTCGGTGATGACGACGATCTTCACCCGCCGGTCGACGGGGTCCGGTTCGCGTGTCGCCAAGCCGTGCGCGGCCAGATCGTCGACCAGGGCCGTGATGTACGAAGGATCGCACCCGATGCTGCGGGCCATCTCACCCATGGAGATGCCATCGGTCCGAGCCAAGCGCACCAACGTCTTGATCACCCCTGGCGACAGCTTGGTCTGCGCGCCGAGCGTAGCCATCTTCTCCGCCTGCTCACCCTCGAACGCGAGGCGGCGAAGGAGGTCAAAGGCATCTTCCGCGAGTCCCACGCCCGCCAGTCTCGCACATACTCTTTGACATATCTAGATCTTTGAGTACTATGAAGTATTCGCCCGAGAGGAGTTGCATGCCCCGCAGCACCACGACGTCCGTCTTGACCCCCGAGCTTCGCCGCGTGTCGAGCGTCATGGTCCTCGGGTCGATCATGGCCATTCTCGACACGACCATCGTGGCCGTGGCCCTCGACACACTCGGGCGCGACTTCCATGTGCCCGTCTCGACCGTGCAGTGGGTGACCACCGGCTACCTGCTCTCGCTGGCCGTGGTCATCCCGGTGACCGGATGGGCCGTCGATCGATTCGGGGCCAAGTTGATGTGGATGACCTCCCTGACGCTCTTCATCGCCGGATCCTGCTTGTGCGGGGCAGCCTGGTCCGCCAATTCACTCATCGTCTTCCGTGTCCTGCAGGGGCTGGGTGGCGGCATGATCCTGCCCATCGGTCAGTCGATGGTGGCCCGCGCCGCCGGCCCGCAACGCATCGGTCGTGTGATGAGCGTCGTCGGCGTGCCCACCGTGCTGGGTCCCATCCTCGGGCCGGTGCTCGGTGGTTTGATCGTCTCCAATTTCAGCTGGCGCTGGATCTTCTACATCAACGTCCCCATCGGCATCTTTACGCTCATCCTCTCCAGCAGATTCCTGGTGGGCCACGAGGAGAGGATCCGGAACAGTTTCGATGGCGTCGGCTTCGCCCTTCTCTCCCCCGGCTTGGCCGCGCTCGTGTACTCGCTGTCAGAGGTTGGCATCACCGGCCGGTTCACCAGCACGCCCGTCCTCGTGAGCTTCGTGCTCGGCCTGGCGCTCATGGTCGGGTTCGTTCTCCATGCCTTGCGCATCCGCAATCCGTTGCTCGACCTGCGACTGTTCAAGAACCGAAACTTCACGATCTCCAACATCTGCATGTTCGTGATGGGCGCCACCCTGTACGGCTCCATGTTCCTCCTGCCGCTGTACTACCAAATCGCCCGGGGGCAGAGCCCCTGGCAGGCCGGTCTCCTCATGGCCCCGCAAGGCATCGGTGCCGCCTTGCTCATGCGAACGTCAGGGACGATCGCCGACCGGGCCGGGCCACGCAAGGTCGTCCCCGTAGGCATCGTGATCATGGCGGTTGCCACCATCCCCTTTGCCTTTGTCACCTCCACCACGAACGACATCCTGCTCGCGGGCACCCTTTTCGTGCGGGGGATCGGATTAGGTCTCTCGATGATGCCGATCATGTCGGCCGCCTACTACGACCTTTCCCACGCCGATGTGCCGAGGGCCAGCACCACCCTGAACATCGTGCGGCAGATCGGGGCGTCCGTGGCCACAGCGGCCTTCGCCGTCGTGTTGCAACGTGGCATCGTCGAGAACACGCACGCACATTCCGCCAGTGACAGCGCGCTCTTGTCCCAGTCGGTGAAGCTGCCGCCCACCATCGCCGGGGAGGTGGCGCGCGCGTTCGCCCACACCTTCTGGTGGACAGTGGCCACCATCGTCGTCGCCCTCATCCCCACGATGTTCCTGCCCTCTCACGGACCCGCCGCGGTGCCGGGCGTCGCAACCGATGAAGTGGAAAACCTGATCGCACCGGTGGTCAGCGCCGTCGACTAGCGCCGCCGAAACGGGGGAACTCGCAGAATGGGGGGAATAGCACCCCTCTTGCTGCGGTTGGACTCCACATGAACCCCATCTACACCGCAACAGCGCATTCGACCGGGGATGGCCGCAACGGTCACGCCCGCAGCGACGACGGATTCATCGACCTCGACCTGCGGATTCCCAAGGAGATGGGCGGCCCCGGCGGCGGTACCAATCCCGAGGAACTGTTCGCGGCGGGCTACGCGGCATGTTTTCACTCGGCCATGAAGCTGATCGCCGGCCAGAAGAAGCTCGATGTCGACGGCACCGAGGTGTCGGCCAGCATCGGCATCGGCCCACTCGACACAGGTGGTTTCGGTCTCACCGCCGCATTGGTCATCTACGCGCCAAAGCTCGACAAGGCGACGGCGCAATCCTTGGTGGAGGCGGCGCACGAGGTGTGCCCCTATTCGAACGCCACCCGGGGCAACATCGAGGTCACGCTCTCCGTCGTCGAATAGCGCCGCGTCCCCGCTACGCGCTGAGCGGGTCCCGGGGGAGCCCGAGAATGCGCTCGGCGATCTGATTGCGGGTGANNGCCGTCACCGGTGAGGAATGCCATCTCGCTGCCGACCAGGTCGGCTTGGAGCAGGCCGCGTTCTTCCCCGAGCTCGGCCAGCACCAGCTTCGTCACGTTCCCTTCAGGACCGGGACCGCCGCCGAC
>PMLV01000136.1:41000-41302 GCA_003160635.1 Acidimicrobiaceae bacterium
ACGCTGTGCCCGGCGCAGATTGAGGACCTTGAGCGCGTGATCCTTGGTCAGAACCGCTCCCACTCTGGCCGCGGCTCCGGGGACACGCTCGCCGTGACGGTGCAACAGGTCGAAGATATCCATCCCCGGGAAGATGCCGGCCGAGCTTCCGCCGATCGAGACCCTTTCGTTGCCCAGCGTTGACCGAGCCACGGTCCAGCCATCGTTGGGCGTCCCCACCACGTCGTCGTCGGGCACGAAGACGTCGTTGAAGAACACCTCGTTGAAGTCGGAGTTGCCGGTGATCTGACGCAGCGGGCGCA
>PMLV01000194.1 GCA_003160635.1 Acidimicrobiaceae bacterium
TACCACGGGTCGGCCGACCTGACCGGCCAGGCCAACCACCTCGGGGTCACCATCGACGCCGACATCATCAAGCAGAAGCAGCCGGAGAACAACGGCGGCTACAACGCCATCGGGTTCGGCAAGACCGACCCGTTGGTCTACGACGAGCTCACCACCGACCACCCCATCGACTTGACGCGCTGGCAGGTCGTCAACTGCTACGCCGGCCGCATCGGCCTCATCAACTCGGGCGGGGAGTCCAAGGGCGACAGCGATCTGGCCCAGGCCGTGCGCACCGCCGTGATCAACAAGCGGGCGGGCGGGATGGGACTGATCGTGGGCCGCAAGGCGTTCCAGCGACCTCTGGCCGAAGGGGCCGCGCTCATCCATTCCATCCAGGACGTCTATCTCGACAACGACGTGACCATCGCCTGATGGGCGGTGCGGGATCGGGCGAGCCCGGATCGGGCGAGTTCGACGGGGATGTGGCGCGGTTCCTCCGCCAGTTCTTCGAAGACGAACCGGTCGGGGCCACCTTTTTCGGGTTGACCGAGTGGGATGCGCAACTGCCCGACGTCACCGCCGAGGGCTTCTCGGCGCGCGATGCGGCGGCCCGGCGCTGGCTCGAGCACTTCTCTGGCAGCAGGGCGGCCGCCGGAGACAGCAGGGCGGCCGCCGGAGACAGCAGGGCGGCCGCCGGAGACAGCAGGGCGGCCGCCGGAGACAGCAGGGCGGCCGCCGGAGACAGCGAAGCGACTGCGGGAGAAAGCGGGACGGCCGCGGCGCTGAGCCCCGACCAGCGGGTCGATCTCGCCCTGTTGCGGGCGCACCTCGGCCAGCACGTGGCCACGGCCGACTTTGCGGCCTGGCGCCGGTACCCGACGACCTATCTGGAGAACGGTGTCTTCGAGCTGTTCGTGCACGGGACCCGCGACGAGGCGTCAGCCACGGCGGCGGCCGTGGAACGGGTGCGACAGGTTCCCGCCGCCCTCGCCGCCGGGCGCGAGAACCTCGATCCGGCGCTGGTCGACGCGGAGCTCGTGCGGCAATGGGCCATTCCCAACACCTTGGCGCAGGCGGCCTTCATGCGCGAGGGGCTCGATGTCTTCGTGGAGAAGCCGGCGCACCGCGAGGCCTTGCGCCGGGCGGGCGCCGAGGCGGCGGAGGCCTACGAGGAGTTCGGGGCGTATCTCGGCGAGCTGGCCGGGCGGGCGACGGGAAGCTTCGTGTTCGGCCAGGCCAATTACGACGCCGTGTTGCGCGTGGGGGAGGGTTTCGCCTTCGACGTCCACACGCTGCGCGAGATGGGCCGCGAGCAGGTCGCATCACTCGACGCCCAGATGGTGCCGCTGGCCGAGGAGATCGGGGGGACGTCGGATTGGCGCGCCGTGGTCAGTGGCCTCCGCGACGACCACCCGGGCTCGATGCAGGATCTCTTGCGGTGCTACCGCGACGAGACGGCGCGCGCCCGCGCCTTCGTGCGCGAGAGCGGTCTCATGTCCATCCCCGAAGGTGAGGAGTGCGCGGTGGAACCGGCGCCGCTGTTCCTGCGGGCCGCCGCCCCCGTGGCGTCCTACTTCCCGCCGCCGTCGTTCGGGCCCCGCGCCCATGGGACGTTCAACGTCCCCTTCACACCCGACGACGCCACGCCCGAGGAGCAGGAGGCCCGCCTGCGTTCCAACTCGTACTTCGAGATCCCGGGCGTGACCGCGCACGAGGCCTACCCCGGCCACCACCTCCACTTCGCCGCGGCCCAGGACGCCTCAGCGCTGCGCCAGGTCCTCCAGAGCACGTACATGGTCGAGGGATGGGGTCTCTACGTCGAGAACATGGTGGGGGAGCACGGCTACTACCTGACCCCGGAGGCCAAGCTGGCCCAACTCAACATGCGGCTCTTCCGGGCAGGCCGGATCGTGGTCGACACCAGCCTGCACCTGGGTGAGATGAGCCTCGACGAGGCCACCACCTTCATGGCCGAGCGCTGCGGGTTCCCGAAGCCGACGGCGTTCCGCGAGGTGTTGCGCTACTGCTCCTATCCCACGCAGGCCTCCTCGTATCTCACCGGTGCCCTGGAGATCGAGCGGATGGCGCGCGCCTGGACGGACGCCGGGAAGGGGCCTCTCCCGGCCTTCCACGATGCCCTGATCTCCTCGGGCAAGCTCCCGCTCGGGGTGGCGGCCCAGGCCATCGGGTTGCGTTCCTAAGCCGTCCTTCGGCCGGCCCGTGCCGGGAGCACCTCCAGCCCACTTCCCGACCGCCATGGCCGAGTCCGCCGGCAGCGTGGGAGTAGGATGGACGCCCGAACGAAAGATTCGGCCGGAGAATGGGGCGCGCCTCGAACAAGGGGTGTTGACAGGCGCAGGGGGCCCACGCCTGTACCGGCGGCGAGAGTCGACATGCGAGAGTCGACATGCGAGAGTCGACCGGCGAGAGTCGACATGAGGGAGAGAGACAGCGCGTGGCAACGGGAACCCAGCACACAGCCCAGCTTGACCAGGTCATCGTCCGCTTCGCCGGGGACTCCGGCGACGGGATGCAGCTCACGGGTGATCGCTTCACCACCTCGAGTGCGCTCCTGGGCAACGACCTGTCGACCTTCCCGGACTTTCCGGCGGAGATCCGGGCCCCGGCCGGGACGCTGAACGGGGTCTCCGCCTTCCAGGTCCACATCTCCGATCACGACATCCTCACCCCGGGTGACGCGCCCGACGTCCTGGTGGCCATGAACCCGGCCGCGCTGAAGGCCAACATCGACCTGATGGACAAGGGCACCATCATCCTCGTCAACAGCGATGCCTTCGAGGAGCGCAACCTGGCCAAGGCCGGGTACGCCGAGAACCCCTTGACCGACGGCTCGCTCGGGGCCTACACGGTCTACGAGGTGCCGATGACCTCCATCACCCAGGAGGTCTGCAAGGAGGCGGGCGTCAAGCCGCGTGACGCCGAGCGTTCCAAGAACTTCTTCGCCCTGGGCCTGGTGAGCTGGCTCTACACCCGCCCGATCGAACCCACGCTGGCCTGGATCACCGAACGCTTCGGCGCCAAGCCGCAGGTGGCCGAGGCCAACTCGCGGGCCTTCCGGGCCGGATTCGACTTCGGCGAGACGGCGGAGCTCTTCGAGTCCAACTACGAGGTCCGCCCCTCCACGTTCGAGCCGGGCGAGTACGTCCAGGTCACGGGCAACTCGGCCATGGCCTGGGGCCTCATCGCGGCGGCCCGGCTGGCCGGCCTCCCGCTCTTCTTGGGCAGCTACCCGATCACGCCGGCCTCCGACATCCTGCACGAGCTGAGCCGGCGCAAGGAGTTCGGCATCCGCACGTTCCAGGCCGAGGACGAGATCGCCGGCGTCGGCGCCGCCCTCGGGGCCTCTTTCGGCGGGGCGCTCGGCGTGACCACCACCAGCGGCCCCGGCCTCGATCTCAAGTCCGAGACGATCGGCCTGGCCATCAACCTCGAGCTGCCTCTCGTCATCGTCGACGTGCAGCGGGGCGGTCCCTCGACCGGGCTGCCGACCAAGACCGAGCAGGCCGACCTCCTCCACGCCATGTACGGGCGCCACGGCGAGGCACCGCTGCCCATCATCGCCCCCCAGAACCCGAGCGACTGCTTCGCCATCGCCATCGAGGCCGTGCGCCTGGCCGTCAAATACCGCACGCCGGTCATCGTGCTGTCCGACGGCTATCTGGCCAACGGGGCCGAGCCCTGGAAGCTGCCCGATCTCGACGCCATCCCGGCGATCGAGCCCAACTTCGCCTCGGCGCCCAACCACGTCGACGATGACGGGACCGAGTCGTTCTGGCCTTACATCCGTGATGCGGAGACCCTCGCCCGCCCCTGGGCCCCCCCGGGCGTCCCCGGCCTCGAGCACCGTATCGGAGGCCTCGAGAAGGCCGACGGCAGCGGCAATGTCTCCTATGACGGGGTCAACCACGAGCGCATGGTGCATCTGCGGCACGACAAGATCGCCGGCATCGCCAAGGACATCCCCCTGCTCGAGGTCAACGACGAGACGGGTGACGCACAGCTGTTGCTGGTGAGTTGGGGCTCGACGTACGCCGCCGTGGCGGCCGGTGTGAAGCGGGTCCGGGCCCGTGGCATGAAAGCGGCGCACGCACACCTGCGCTATCTCAATCCGTTCCCATCCAACCTGGGCGAGGTGCTGGGCCGTTACAGCCAGATCCTCGTGCCCGAGGTCAACATGGGCCAACTCAGCCGGATCCTCCGGTCCGAGTTCCTCGTCGACGCCCAGTCCCTCAGCAAGATGCAGGGCGTGCCGTTCCGCGTGATGGAGATCGAAGCCGCCATCACGGCCATTCTCGGAGGAAAGTCATGACGACCACAGCCATCCCGGTGACGACCCGCAAGGACTGGAGCAGCGACCAGGAGGTGCGCTGGTGCCCCGGTTGCGGCGACTACTCCATACTGGCCGCCGTCCAGATGATGATGCCCGACCTCGGCGTGCGGCGCGAGAGCACCGTGTTCCTCTCGGGCATCGGGTGCGCCGCCCGCTTCCCGTACTACATGAACACCTACGGGCTGCACTCGATCCACGGCCGGGCCCCGGCCATCGCAACCGGGTTGGCGACGAGCCGTCCGGATCTCGACGTATGGGTCATCTCGGGCGATGGCGACGCACTGTCCATCGGTGGGAACCACCTCATCCACGCCCTGCGCCGCAACGTGCGGGTGAACATCTTGATGTTCAACAACCAGATCTACGGGCTGACCAAGGGGCAGTACTCGCCCACCTCCGAAGTGGGCAAGGTGACCAAGTCGACGCCGTTCGGCTCGTTCGACACGCCGTTCAACCCCGTCAGCCTGGCCCTGGGGGCCGAGGCCACCTTCGTGGCCCGGACGCACGACATGGACCGGGCCCACATGCAGGAGACGTTCCGCCGGGCGCACGAGCACAACGGCGCCTCCTTCGTCGAGGTGCTGCAGAACTGCAACGTCTTCAACGACGGGGCCTTCGAGAAGATCACCGGCAAAGAGATGCGCTCGAACATGCTCATCCCGCTCGTCCACGACCAGCCGATCGTCTTCGGCGCCGAGGGCGAGCAGCGCGGGGTGGCGCAGCGGGCCGACGGCGGGCTCGAGATCGTCTCCATCGGTGAGGCCGGCCCGGCCGGTTTGCTGGTGCACGACGAGAAGCGTGACGACCCCGGCTTGGCCTTCGCCCTTTCCCGCCTGGCCCGGGGCCCGTACGAGCCGACGCCGATCGGTGTCTTCCGGGCGGTCGAGCGTCCCGAGTACGGAACGCAGATGTCCCAGCAGATCGTGCAGACGCAGGAGAAGCGCGGCCTCGGTGACATCGCGGCACTGCTGCGCTCGGGCTCGAGCTGGACGGTGGAGTAGTCAGAACCAGATCTTGGCTACGGGCTGGACGCCGAAGGGGCTGCCCTGTGTCAGTTGGTCCTGGCACTCGGCCGTCCACTGCGTCGTCGAGGCCAGAGGTTGCCGGCAGTCGGCCGGGCCCGTGGTTGCGCCGGCGCCCCCGGTCCCGGCGCTGGGGTTACAGCGGAAGGGGCCGAGACCGCTCCATGCCGCGTTGACGAGAGCACAGACCGCGCCGTCGGAGAGCTGCATGGCCCACGGGGTCTTGGTGGGGGCCGGCACGAAGCCGGTCGCGTCGACCGACGTGGCCGTCCACAAGACGACGTCGTTCGTCGTCGGGTTGGCGCCCACCGGGCACGCCAGGGGCGCGCTCGTCCCGTCAGAGCCGGCGAAGCACGGCTGGATGGTGCCGCAGCGGTAGAGGTACCGGCCGTCGGCCCCCCCTCCATAGGTGAAGCACGGCCCGCTCTCCTGGGCCGCAACGTGCAGCGACGGGTCGAGTTGGGACCCGTTGAACGGCTGGTAGGTGAGTTGTTCGGTGGCCGGCGTGGTGGGCGTTGTCGGCGTGGCCGGCGTGGTGGTCACGGGCGTGGTTACGGGCGTCGTCGGCGTCACGGAGCCGTGCATCTGCGGGTGCGGGTGCGGGTGCGAATGAGGGTGCGAAGCCGGCGCCGGGGTCTTGGGGTGCACGACGGGGGGCGCCGAGCTGTGCGGCCCGAAGGTGAGGGCCAGCGCGACGACGAGGGCGAGGGCGGCGATCGACGCCACGGCGATGAGGAGCCGTTGGTGCCGGCGAGGCGGGCGGGGGCCGGGCTGGCCCCCACGCGTGCTCTCACGCACCGAGCACGGGGCGGGCAGCTCGGCGACGGACCGCAAGGCCAGCCGGAGGCGCTCTTCCAGGTCGAAGTGGTCACTCACGAGAGCTGCCGTTTCAGCGTGGCCAGGGCGCGATGGTGGGAAGACTTCACGGTGCCGAGGCGACAGCCCAGTATCTGGGCGATATCGGCCTCCGAGCGGTCTTCGTAGTAGCGCAGGGCCAGCACGGCCCGCTGCCGGAACGGCAGCCTGCAGATGACGGCCCAGGTCTCGTCCAACTCGGGGGCAGGGATGACGATGCGGCGCTCGGGACGGACCGCCCGTTCGAGGCGTAGCCGGCGGAGGTGACCCCAGGCCAGGTTGACCACGATCTTGCGGAGATAGTGGTCCGGGTTCTCGGCCACCGTGGGGGCTTGCTGGAACTTGACGAACGCTTCCTGCACCAGTTCTTCGGCCACCTCGAAGGAGCCGGTGAGGAGTCGGGCCAGCTGCACCATCGGCTGGCGCTGGCGCGCGTAGAGCAGCGTGAGATCGATGGTCGCCGGGGCGGACGGGGCCATCGGGGCCATCGGGGCCATCGGGGCCATCGGGGCGGGCGGGGCGGGCGCGTCCGCCGGAGCCACCAGGTCGGGGCTTGGTGCCTCCCCTGACGTCGGCTCATCCATCACGGCCTCCACAACGCTGCCTTCACAACGGTATAGACGCGCCACCTCCGCGAAAGGTTCCGCATCATCCCCGCACGAAGCGCAGCGGTCCGCTCTGCTGCTCCCAGCCGCTGGACCGCCAGACGACGGCGGGCGCATCGGCGACGGTGGCCGGTCGGAAGGAGAGAGGCATCCGGGCATGTTACGGACGGTGCGGCCGGCGCCCCTTTGTCACCGGGAGCGGCCCTTCGCCGTCTGACTACTCTGGGCACGTGACTGAACCCTCTTCACTGCGCCGTCTCGGCCACTCAGGTCTGGCCGTCTCGGTCGTCGGACTCGGCACCAACAACTTCGGGATGAAGATCGGGCTCGAGGAGAGCCGGGCCGTGGTGCACGCCGCGCTCGACCATGGCGTCACCCTGTTCGACACGTCGGACTCGTACGGCGATTCGGAAGAACGGCTCGGCGAAATCCTCCAGGGCCATCGGGACGACGTCCTCATCGCCACCAAGTTCGGCAGCGACGTCCGACGGCTGGGTCAGGACAACGGCGTCGATTGGGGCGCGCGTGGCTCGCGCCGCTACATCCGGCGGGCGGTGGAGAACTCGTTGCGCCGCCTGCGCACCGACTGGATCGACCTCTATCAGCTGCACCGGCCCGACCCCGGGACGCCCATAGAGGAGACGCTGTCCGCCCTGGATGACCTTGTCCGCGAGGGGAAGGTCCGCTATCTGGGCCACTCGAACTTCACCGGTTGGCAGGCCGCCGACGCCGAGTGGACGGCGCGTACCCGCAACCTTGAACGTTTCATCAGCGCGCAGAACCTGTACAGCTGGTTGCAGCGGGGGATAGAAACCGACCTCGTCCCCGCGCTCGAACACTACGGGATCGGCCTGTTGCCCTACTTCCCGCTGGCCAGCGGGCTGCTCACCGGCAAGTACCGCCGGGGCGAGCCGGTGCCGGAAGGGAGCCGGGTCCAGGCCTGGAACATGGAGGCGGCCCTCAATGACAGGACCTTCGACGTCGTGGAGCGGCTCGAGGCCTTCGCCGCCGACCGTGCGATCACCTTGCTCGACGTGGCCATCGGCGGTCTTCTCGCCCAACCGGCCGTCTCCTCGGTGATCGCAGGCGCAACCTCGCCGGAGCAGGTAGCAGCCAACGTAAAGGCCGGGGAGTGGCGGCCCACCGCAGAGGACCTGGCCGAGATCGACCGGATCACGGCGCCAGGTGGCCCAGGCTGAACCGGCCGCCCATCGGGGCGGTTTGCCCGCTGGCCGGTTGACGGGCTGACAGCGCCCCGGCACTTCAATTTTGAAATATCTATACCCGCTGGTCTATATATCCAAAAAGCACTGTCCCGAGGTTCCCTGTCCCATCGATGGATGCGACGGGCAGCGCCCCTGCACTCCATTTGGAGACATCCCCACGGCGCCGCTCTACGCCGGTCGGTCGATCTCCGATACCTATCGGGAAGTGATCAATGAAACAGATGGATCAGACAGCGTCGCTGGTCGAGCGAGAGGTCGAGCGAGCGGTCGAGCTAGAGGTCGAGCGAGCGGAAGACCATCCCCGTCCGGGGCTTCGGGCTGAAGTACGTCGTCTTCGGTGCCATCTGCGTGCGCTGCGCCGCCCATGACTCGATCTGGCCGACCGTGACGGGACGCAGGAGGAAGGCGGCCTGAGCCTCGCCGTCGTCCAGGGCGGCCATCGCCTCGGCCACACTGTGGCGGTGCATCGCCTCGTGCGGGGGGAGGTGGGACAGCAGGACGGCGACGAGGCTGGAATCGAGGTCGTTGCCCGCGGCCTCGTACGTGGCCTCCAGCGGGAGCAAGAGGTAGGCGCTGCCACCGGTCACGAGAGCCAACGAGTGGGCGTCGGTCAGCGCGCTGAGCGTGCGCTCGTCGGCGGCCCCGGCCCGCACGACGTCGAACCAGGGCGCGCAGGCGCCGACGAGATCGAAGTCGGGCGGGAGCCCCGAGATCGTGCGGTGGATGGCGCCGACCGTGAGCTGGTCCTCGGCCAACTCGACGATGAGGGCCAGGACGAGGTCGTGGGGGCCGGCCCTGTTCCCGTTGCGGGCCCGGCACTCCGCTTGATACGTCAGCGCCGTCTGGTAGCGGTGATGCCCGTCGGCAATGACGACCGGTGCCTCCGCCACGGCGGATGCGATGGCGTTGATGGCGTCGCGGTCGTCGAGGACCCACAGTTGGTGGCGCACGCCGTCGTCGTCGTAGGCGTCGGCCGTGGGCTCGTCGTCGGTCGGGTCGAACGTCGCCGTCAGGCCGTGGCGCATCGACAGCCCCCATATGGGCGAGAGGTTGGCCCGGGTCGCCCGGAGCAGATCAAGCCGGTCGCTCTTGGGCTTGGGCAGCGTCTGCTCGTGGGGCAGGATGTCGCTCTGCGCACCGGGATCGGCCAGACCGAGGGCGCCGATCACTCCGGTCGAGGCCCGGCCCGACGCGTCGGTCATGCGATAGGGGTAGAGGCACGGTGTCGGGTCGGGGCGCAGTGTCCCGTCGGCCTGCCAGCGCGTGAAGTAGTCGGCGGCCACCTGGTAGCGGTCGCGACCCCCCTGGAGGTCGGGCTCCGGTAGCTCGACCAGCACGGCATTGGCGGGGTGCCGGGAGGCCAGATGCACCCGTTCGGCCGAGCTGATGACGTCGTAGGGCGGCGCCATGACCTGGCCGATGGGCGCCACACCCGGCACGTAGCGCAGGCCTCGGAAGGGTTCGAATCGCGGCACGTGGCCACTCTGGCACACCGGGCCGGACCGGCACGGGCCAATCGGCGGGTCGGACGCGCACGGGTCACTCGGCGGGCCCGACGCGGATGCCCACGGCCGGGCCGGGTCCCTCCCGTAGACTGGGCCTGGTGGACGAAGAAGAGGGTCTGGGTAGGGTACTGACCGCTCCCAACGTCATCACGCTGGTGCGACTGCTGTGCATCCCGGTGTTCTTGTGGTTGCTGTTCGGCCTCCACCGCCAGACGGCGGCCGCCCTGCTCCTGGCCGTGCTGGGCACGACCGACTGGATCGATGGCTACGTGGCGAGGCGCTATCACCAGGTCTCCACCCTCGGCAAGATCCTCGATCCCGCCGCCGACCGGATTCTCGTCGGCACCGCGGTCATCGCCGTCATCGTCCACGGCGCCGTTCCGCTCTGGTTCGGGTTGGCCACCATCGTGCGCGAGGCGCTGGTCTCGGTCATGGTGCTGTTGCTGGCCGCCCTCGGTGCCGCCCGCATCAATGTGTTGTGGGTAGGCAAAGCGGGAACATTCGGACTGATGTTCGCGTACCCGGGCTTCTTGATCTCCTATGGGACGGCCTCCTGGCAGGGACCCTTCCGCGTGGCGGCATGGGTGTGCGGCGCGGTCGGCCTGACCTTGGCCTGGATCGCCGCCGCCGGCTACGTCGCGCCCGCCCGTGACGCGTTGCGCTCCGGCCGGAGCGCCCGCCGCACCGCGGCCGCCAAGAGCGCGACCGAAAAGAGCCCGGCATGAAAGCCGTCATCATGGCCGGCGGCGAGGGGACACGCCTGCGGCCCCAGACGTCGAACCTGCCCAAACCGATGCTGCCCCTGGTGGGCCGCCCGATGATGGAGCACATCGTCTCGCTGCTCCGGCGTCATGGCATCACCGACATCGTGGTGA
>PMLV01000065.1 GCA_003160635.1 Acidimicrobiaceae bacterium
GTGTTCGCCGTACTCGGCCGGCTCGAGGCCCCCGGCCTGTACGTGTCGGGCCAGACCGACTCCGTCGTTCTCGTCCTACCCCGACTGGCAGCGACCGGGTTTCTCGGCGCCGCGCTCGGCGCCCTCGTGGCCGCCGGCGCCTTCGCCGCCTTCCTGTCCACCTCCTCCGGTCTCCTGATCAGCATGGCCGGTGCCTTGTCCCACGACATCATGGGCCGGGGCGTCCGCGCCTTTCGGCTCTCGGCCATCGTGATCGGAGTGGTCATGACCGGGCTCGGCATCTTCGTCGCCGGCATCTCGATCAACGTGCTCGTCGGCTGGGCCTTCGCCATCGCCGCCTCCACGTTCTGCCCCCTCCTCCTCCTCGGGATCTGGTGGCGGCGCCTGACCTGGATCGGAGCGCTCGGAGGTCTCATTCTCGGCGGCGGCGCCTCGTCGATCGCGGTGATCCTCACCATGGTGGGCGTCGGCAAGACCGGCTGGCCGGCGGTCCTGCTGGGCGAACCGGCCATCTGGACGGTGCCGCTGGCCTTCCTCGCCATGGTGTTCCTCTCACTGGCCACTCCCCGGGCGCTGCCCCTCGACGTCACACAGAAGCTTCTCGCCCTGCACCTGCCCGAACGCGTCCGCCCACCGGCCCCTCGCAGGCCCGAGCTGAATCCCGACTGGGCCTCCCAGCCGCCTGAGGGGATCCCGGCGCGCGCCACCCGGACGTGACCAAAGCCACGTAGTACGACAAATCCACCTGCTTTGCTGGGGAATCGGCGTCCGACATGGGTCCCGACTTGCGTGCTACCTTGAGCGGCGCATCGGACCAGATGCGTCACCTTTCGAGGTGGCCCCTCGGGGGGGTCGCCGGCCCGTGGCCAAGCTTCGGGCCGGCGACAACGGGGGCGTTGCGGCACACTCGCTACCGACGATGGAGTTCCTCGCGCAGGGCTGCCGCGAGCGCCGGAACGACCACGTGCCAGTCCCCCACGATCCCGATATCGCACTGCGAGAAGACCGGGGCGCCCGGATCCTCGTTGACGGCCAGGATCGTCCCCGCCGCGCGCACCCCGACCATGTGATTGAACTTTCCACTCAACCCGAGCGCCACGTACAGCCGAGGTGCGATGCTCCGGCCGGTGATGCCGACCTGACGGGCACGAGGCGCCCACCCCTTGTCCGTCACCTTGCGCGTGGCTGCCAACTCGGCTCCCAGGAGGCTGGCCAGCGGGGAGAGATCCTCGTACTCGTCAGGACGCAGGGCGGCACCCACGCCGATCACTGCCTCGGCGCGTGCCAGGACCTCGACGTCGTCATCACGGCGCTGCGACACGACGCGGACACGACTCCGGGGCGTGATGGGCCACGAACTGACGTCGGGCGTGTGATCTCGCGACGGCACGAGCGGCAGCACTCCGGGCCGGACGGTCACCAACCTGACGTCCGACGTGCAGAAGATGTCCGCCACCAGCGCGCCGGAGAACGCCGGCTTCGCCGCGACCAGCTCGCCTTCCGTGATGGCGAGTCCAATGGCGTCGCCGACCATTCCCGCTCCGAGTCCGGCCGCCATCCGACCCAGTACCTCGCGGCCGAATGCGGTGCTCGGTCCCAGGACCGCCCAAAGTGGGTTCTCGGCCGACCAGCCGATGATGGCGGCCGCCACATCCTCGGCGAGTGGGGTGCCGGTGAACGTCATGACGGCATCGGCTCCCCCGGCACCCAACGCGTCGATTGCCACGCCCTCGAACGCCAGCGCGTGCACCCGGCCACCGAGTGACGCGGCGAGCTGAGAGGCTGCGCCGAGCAACTCCATTCCCACCTGGGGGCGATCAGGCTCAATGAGCACGGCAATCACCCTGTCGCTCCCCGACGACGTAGGTGCTGCGAGGCCCGGCCCGGCCGCTGGAACATCGGGAGCGGGGGTCGCGGCCTCCAGGGCCCCCCTCTCGGCCAGCAGGGCAACGGCCTCGGCTGCCTGATCCGCCGCCGTGCCACTGAGGACCTTTCCGGCCCGGTCGTGGTGCATCGCACG
Organism: Acidimicrobiaceae bacterium; assembly: GCA_003160635.1. Classification (GTDB taxonomy): domain Bacteria; phylum Actinomycetota; class Acidimicrobiia; order Acidimicrobiales; family RAAP-2; genus Bog-473. The sequence goes on from PMLV01000065.1 coordinate 2,021, forward strand.
CGTCCGACCGACCACCGTCGGGCTTCCCGCCTGGCCCCACGGGCCGGCACCCAACGCAGCGGCCCGGACGAGGCGGATGCGTTCGGCCGGCACTTCGGCGCGCTGCGGGGGAGGAACCTTGGAAGGCTCGCAGAGACGCTCGGCCACCGAGAGCACGGCAGGGAGTGTGATCTCGACTTCTTCCCAACCGTCATCGTGCTCCAACGTCAACGACAGGACTTCCCCTGCGATGCCCATCTCGCGGACGCCGGTGGCAAAGGGCAAACCGACCAACTGCGCCACCTCGGGCCCGACCTGACCGGTGTCCCCGTCGAGAGAGTTCCGGCCGACCAACACGAGATCGAACCCACCTTCGAGCTGCAGGGCCGCAGCCAGGGAGCGTGCGGTAGCCAACGTGTCCGATCCCCCGAACGCGGGGTCGCAGAGATGCACGCCCTGGTCGGCGCCCCAGGCCACGGCTTCACGCAGGACATCGTCGGCCGAGGGGGGACCAAGGGTGAAGACGGTGCACGAGCCACCGCTCTCCCGGGCCCACTCCACTCCCTTGGAGACGGCGCGCCTGCAGTAGGCGTTCATCTCGAGCTCGATCCCCTCACGGATGAGCCTCCCGTCCTCGCCCAGCGTCATGGACTCACCGACGGGAATCTGCTTGATGAGGGCTGCGACCCGCAGGGGCCGATCGAACCGGCAGACAGGGACTTCCTCTTCAGGCATAGGCGTTCACGATACTCGGCACCATTTCCGGATCGAGAAGGGTCCGGCCCCCTCCAGAACGTTGGCCTACACTCTGGAGCGCGCCTCTAGCTCAACGGCAGAGCAACGGACTCTTAATCCGCAGGTTTCGGGTTCGAATCCCGAGGGGCGCACGACAAAAGGCCAGTTCAAGAGAGAGATTGGCGACCAGAATAAGGGCTATCAGGTCACCAATTCCTTCTTCTGACCCAGATAGCCCTATTGATAGCCCTTTCCGATAGCCTTTATTCATGGCACGGCGAGCTGAGGCTCTTGAACTCCGCTTCGAACGCATGGTGGATCGCTCTGGCGAACATCACATGTGGCTGGGCCGGATCAATCCGGGTCGTGGCACCGGCGTGATCAAAGTCAACAAGGTCGACATGACGGCTCACCGAGTGGCATGGGAGCTGAAGAATGGCCCTCTCCCACCCAAGGCGCGCGTCTCAGCATGCGCCGTCAATCCAGCCTGCGTGCGCGTGGACCATCTACGCCTGGATGGCGTTATGGAAGCAAACCCTACGGCCAGCGCGAGGGCCCGCAAGGGGACGGGCTCGATGCGTCTCATCCGGCCTGGAACGTGGGAGCTGCGCGTGACCATCGGTCGTTGGGAGGACGGCGGGCCTCGGACGCTCAACCGCAGTGTCACTTCCGATACCAAGGCGGAGGCCGCCGCCCAACTGGTCAACTTTGTCGATGAGACAAATCGCGCACAACTACCGGATTCGCGCCGAGAGCGCGATGTCACTGTGGATGAGGCGATCGAGCGGTTTCTCACGGAGTACCTGGGCAATGAGAAAGGCCGCGCTGACAAGACCATCACCGACTACCGCTATTTGCACCAGAAGTGGTTCTCCCCCGCCATCGGTGCCAGGCCCGTCAAACGCATCGAGAGTTCCGTCATTGACGACCTATTCGGCCAGATGCGCCGGGAGGGATTGAGTGCCTCCCGGCTCAACCAAGCTAAGAGTCTTTACGTCCCGTTCTTCCGCTGGGCCAAACGACGGGGCATGACGCTCCGCAATCCGATGCTGGACTTCGAGATGCCCACCAGCACCTACCGGTCCAAGGAACGGACGCCGCCGGAAGTCGAAGAATTGATCCTGCTTCTCGCCACTGCAGTCGAAGTGACGCCGGAGATCGTGCCCCTTCTCGTTCTCGGGGCCGTCACCGGAACCCGGCGCGGAGAGCTGGTTGCCATCCCCCGCTCCGCAGTGGACTGGAAAAAGAACCAGATCACCGTTGACACCGCAATAACCTCGAAGGGAAAGGTTAAGTCGACCAAGACCCGTCGAGGACGGACCTTCCATGTCGACGCCGAGACCATTGCCATGCTGCAACGCCATTGCCACCACATGGACGAACGGGCCCGTACTGCGGGCGTCGAACTCGGGCCCGATCCGTTTCTGTTCAGCCTCGTTGCCGACTGCTCAAAGCCGATGCCACCCGACTACTTCACCAAACGAGTTGGCGTACTGAAGGGCTATCTCGGCATCGAGGACAAACGATCCGAGGTCGTGGCGCTCGAAGATGAGGCACTCCGCCTTCGCCGATCCCCTCCCCTACCCCGCCCGCACGGCAGGACGGGACCATTGCCCAACGGCGGGATGTCCTACAGCGAGATCGGCCAACAACTCGGTCGCAGTCAACGCTGGGCCAGCCTGGCCGTTGAAGCAGCCGAACGCCGGGAGCAAGCTGCAGCGTCGGGCCGTGCCAGCCTCGATTTCGACGGGTCAATTCTCGCACTTCGCAAGTTCACCTCGTCCGAACTCCTCGATGCCGGATTCAACCTCAGCATGGTCGCCCAGCGGCAAGGACATGGTCCTCAGGTCCTCACGCGGCACTACTCGAAGTCGCGTGCGTCATCGGACAAGCGGGCAGCCGAACACCTTGGCCGCGTTATCCATGGAACTGACTCGTAGGCCCGAGGAGGAGTCGGCTGGGCCGAACGGGCGGGCCTGATGAACATTCGCTCCTATTTCAGTCAGCACGCTAGTCGCCCGGGCCCGACTAAATGTGCCTCGAGGACTGCCGGGCAATGTCTCCCACGGCAACCACGAGCTTGGCCGGAATAACCTGATAGTTGTCGATCCAGATTGTTGAGCCCAGCCCGTGAACTGGTTTTCAGCCATCAAGGTATTTGAGGCTGAAGACGGTGTGAGGACCTCCGTGGGGATGTCACCTGCGCAAAGTTGTTGGATGCGAATGAGCGAGACACCCATATCCAGCCCCACCGATAGCGCCGGGCCTACTGCCACAAACGGAACCCAGATGGAACCAAGCACAACTCACCGAGGGCCCCACGCTGCGATCAATCTCGGAGGGCGGTTGGTGTTCAGCGTGGCAGAAGCCGGAGAGCTCCTCGGGATCTCCCGGGCCTTCGCCTATGAGCTTGTGGCTCGCGGGGATCTGCCAGTCATCCGGCTGGGTCGTCGCATAGTCGTCCCCAAGGCCGCCCTGCTCGCCATGGTCACTCTTGCGCCCGGGAGCAACTGACCCCGGACCGCATTTAGCAACATCGATACTCTCCGTTGGCAAGGTGGTCGTTGATACAAAGAGTGGCCGCCTGGGCACTGTGCCCCCCAAAGGGAACTACTACCCCGGGGATGTGAGCCGCCAGGAATCTCGATCGCCAGCTGGATCTGAACCGGGGGCGGAGCGGTGGAGTCGCGCGAACATGCCTTGGTCAATCGGGACCGAAGCTTCGTTCACCATTCGGCCCAAACGAAGTGGAATGCGCTCCCTGACCATGTGCAAGACCCTGGCGCACGAGGTGGCCCATGTGCTCCTCCACGCCACCGCGCTGCAAACCGGCATCCTGGAGCGGGCCCGGGCCGAGGTCGAAGCCGAGTCGGTCGCCTACCTGGTGTGCGCGGGTTTCGGGCTCGACTCCATTGACTACACGTTGGGCTACGTGGCCCACTGGTCGGGCGGGGACACTGATCAGGTCCTATCCACCGCGGTGGCCGTGCAGCGGTGCGCTCGGGCGATCCTCGAATCCGGCGAGCAGACGGCCTCCCTCGCCGAAGCGGCCGAGTGCCAGACGTCTCAGGCCAAGGTGAGGTAGTCCGGTGGCCACCTGGGTCGATCTCGAGCTGCTCAGTCCATCAGTCCTGCGGCAGCATCTGGCTGCGGCCAAGGAGCGGTCGTCGCAGCCGCACTACGACGACATCGAGCTGATGGCCGAGGAACTGGTCGCCATGCTGCTCAGCGGTGGACGCCCCACCATCGGTTGGTATCGCCGGCACCGCTCCCCAGCGACTTCCCCACGAACTTCTTGAGTTCCCCATAGGCGGCACGCTGCGACTTTGCGCGAGTCGGAGAAGTTCCCCACGGCCCTGAGTCACTGGTCCTCACCGAGTAGGGCGCAGCAATTCGCACGGGGACACACGTGGGGCGTTCCGGGCAGGGACCACCGCCGCGTGCGGCCTCAAGCCCGGCCCAGGGCTCGAAACAATTCTTTGGCGGGCACGTAGCCGCCTGCAGCGGCGCTCATGACCGGCCCCCCAAACAATTCTCCCTCGGGCTCTGCCAACCCTGGTCCGGGCTTGACCCCGCCCACTTCCCGGTGGTGTTCGCCGTTCATCGAACGACGCAGCGGCGTCGTTCGCAAGGAACGAGGCCAAGAGCATAAGGAGCAGGAAAAAAAATGAGTAACTCAACGACAACGATCACGGGAAACCTGACCCGGGAGCCCGAGATCCGTTACACCAAAGAAGGGCAGGCCACCACCACGTTAGGCGTGGCCGTCAACCGGCGCTGGCAGGACAAGAGCACCCAGGAGTGGCAGGAGTCGACTTCGTTTTTCGACGTCATCTGCTGGCGTGACCTGGCCGAGAACGTGGCCCTCTCCCTCTCCAAGGGGATGCGGGTCGTCGTGACCGGGCGCCTCGAGCAGCGGAGCTGGGAGACCGACGACGGTCAGCACCGCTCCAAGGTCGAGATAGTGGCCGACGAGGTCGGCCCGTCCCTGCGTTTTGCCACCGTCGATGTGCGCAGGACCGAGCGCCGTCAAGGCGTCGAGGAGCCCGACACGGAGGCAACCTCGGCCTGACGCCTGCGGTCCGGGCAGGGTCACCGGCTCGTCCCGGTGGCCCGACCCGGACACGGCACTGGAGAGAAGCTCAACAGGACGAACGGTCCCTCTCTCGTTCCTGTATTTTCACCAGCCCCCGGTTACGCCGGGGACTGGTGCGCGTCTCCGCTGATGTGCGGTCCCGGCCGGATTCGTCAGCGCGGCCCTGCCGGCATGGCCGGCCGGCGCGCCAACGCCCCAGCTCCGAATTCCTATCTCGTCACCCGATCAGCACCCCCACCCACCAAATGACAGCACCTCGAATGATCCCGCTATCGATCAAATGGGCACCCGCCGAAACCCAGCCACTCCCCCGACTCACACCTCCCTGAAACTCACGGATCCATAAGAGACACACTTGCAGGTTGCGCAAGCGCAACCTGCGGAGGACGACCCGGTTCTAGGGCGCTCGGCGTCTTTCCACAAGTTGTCCCGAGCATCCTTTTGCCGAACCCGGTGTGTCTCTTCGTGATCGCGTCGGTGACCGTGCTCGGCGCCCGTGGAAGATCTGCGAGTGCCGTGGCAGCCGACGTCGTGGCCTACCTCGAAGGGCAACGCACCGAGCGGGGAGGGTCGCGGGCCCAAGCAAACCCAACGGAGCACACGGCACTCCCCTCCCCCGTCAACAGGGTGGCTGCCTACTACGCGGACTCGGCGGGAGACGGTCCAGGCACGTGGCTCGGTCGAGGGGCGGATCGGATGGGGTTGAGCGGAGAGGTCGATGGGACAGATCTCCGCGCCGTGCTCGAGGGCAACGACCCTCACGGTCATGAGAGCCTGCTCGCCGCCACCGGATCCGCCGGACGAATCGGCGCTCCTCTGATCCGCATGGACGCACGCTCCTGGTGGAGTCTGCAAGAAGCCAGCGAGGTCGCTGGGGTCTCCCCGGCCTACCTGCGCCGTCTAGCGCAACACACCCAGGCAGCAATCGCCGAGCGTGTCGTCGCTCTTATGGCCGGGCAGGCAGTTCCCCCGGGGCCCTCCCAGTGGTTGGTGGCCGAAAGGCATGGCCGCAACTGGCGGGTGTCGGGGAAGGAGCTGGCCGGCTTCATGAATATGCGCAAGCCTCCGACGGTCGTCGTCGGCTACGACGTGACCTTCAGCGTGGAAAAGTCGGTCTCCGCCCTGTGGGCTCGGGCCGACGACAACGTCCGCCCTGAGATCATCACGGCCATCGACGCCTCGGTCACAGCGGGAGCGGACTACCTCGAGCGCAAGGCCCTGCGCGTTCGGGTCAAGGGGAAGCGTCAAGAGGGACGGGGCATGGTTGCCGCCAGCTACCTCCACTCGACCAGTCGGGCTTTGGACCCCCAACTCCACCGCCACGTGGTGATTGCCAACGTGGCCGCCGGTCCCGACGGGGAGATGCGAGCCCTCGACGGCATGAGCCTCTTTCACCATGCCAAGACGGCCGGCTATGTGGCCGGAGCCGAACTCCGCCATCAGCTGACCGCCCGCTTGGGTGTCGAGTGGTCACCGGTCGTCCGGGGACTCTCCGAGGTCTCCGGCGTCGGTGATGAGGCGATCGCCGCCGTCAGTACCCGGAGTCATGAGATGGCTGCGGCAGCCCTGGCCATCGACCACGAGGCGAAGGGAACTGTCCCCACCCACAGCGCCGCTTCCCGGCAGGCCCTCGCTCTGGCCACCCGAGCGGCCAAGGTCGGTGGCGTCGACCCTGAGGCACTCCGGTCTCGGTGGAGGGAAACCCTCGACGCGGCCGGTCTGGACGCGCAAGCTGAGGTGACCGACCTGTTCACGAGTCTCGGTGGGGCGCACGGCGTCACCGAGATGCAGGCCGCCTTCGACCGCCGACACGTCGTCCAGGCGGTGGCCAGCTGGGCCGTCGACCGGCTCTCGGCCGCCGCGTGCGAGGATCTGGCCGACCGGTGGTTGGCCAACCCCGAGGTGGTTCCCCTCCATTCAACCGGAAAGAAGAATCCATCCCGCGAAGCCATCTACCGACATGACGGAACGGTCGTGCGGACCAGGGGGGAAGAGCAGTTCAGCACCCGGGCCATGCTGGCCATCGAGACGCGGATCGAGACCAACTATGGGCGCGGGCGTTGCCTCGGGCGAGCGGTCGTTCCGGGCGACATCGTGGAGGGCGTTCTAGCGGCACCGCCATTTGCCCACCTCTCGAGCGAACAACAAGTTCTGGTACGCCATCTCACCACGTCGGGTCATGAGACCACCTTGGTGCACGGGCCGGCCGGAACCGGCAAGACCACGGCCATCGAAGCGGCCTCAAGAGCGTGGGAGGCCGCCGGTTACCGGGTTCTCGGCGTGTCCGTCAACGGCAACGCGGCAGAGGTGCTCGGTCGATCAGCCGGCATCGAGTCCTCGACGGTGGCCAGCCTTCTGTGGAGGCTGGGGGACGGTGGCCCCGCGATCCTGGATAACCGTACCGTCGTCGTCCTCGACGAGGCGACGACACTGTCCACCCGTGATCTGGACCGGTTGCTGTCCGAAATCCACGAACACGGCGCCACGCTCAATCTGGTGGGCGACCCGGTCCAGCACAGTGCCGTGGGGGCGGGTGGAGCGTTTCGCTGGCTGGTCGAGAACTACCCCGGCGATGTCGCAGGGCTCACGATCAACCGACGCCAGGTGGGTGAGCATCTCTCCGAGGTCCGCCTCGCCCTTGATGAGTACCGAAGCGGCGCCATCAGCGACGCACTGCTCCGGTTGGAAATCAATCAACGAGTCGTGACCGCGGACTCGGCATCTGAGCTGTTTGACTCCCTGGTGGCGGACTGGTACGTGGACCGCCAACGAGCAAGGGACGAACCCGCCTTCGAGCGGTCGTCAATGACGGCGGCCCATCACGACGAACGCCGCGCCTTGGTCGACCGAGCCCGAGCCCTCCTGCGGGCCGACGGCACCCTGCATGGTCGAGAGATGTTGGCAGCGGGAACGGGTTTCTGCGCCGGTGACGAGGTCATCGCCAAGGTCCCCGACCGGAACCTTCGACCCGCTGGGGGTGACCGGCACAGCTTTGTCAAGAACGGTTCCCGGGGCACCGTGCTCGCCGTGGCGGACGATCACCTGGTGGTTGATTTCGAACACCGTGGGGAGATCCGCATTCCTTTCTCCTACCTTGAACAGGATATTGGCCATGGCGGAAAGGGCTCGCTGCTGCACAGCTACTGCCTCACCACGTACGCCGCGCAAGGGGATACCTACGGTGCCGCCCGACACCTGGGCTCGGATCACTCAAGTCGAGCGGAGCTCTACGTCGGGCTGACGCGAGGGCGCCATGACGTCGCCCTCTACGCCGTCCGTCGTAGCGAGGTCGTAGCCCCCGTCGTCGACGACAATCTCCCCCGACTACAAGAAGACACTCATGCGGCACGAGGCATGGCCTCCTCTGCCGCAGCGGGAGGGGTCGAACGCCTGGCGAAAGAAATCGATCCAATGGCGCATGAGGCTGCCACACTCGCCAGCCGCCTCAGCTTGTCCGAAATCATGACCATGCTCGAGCGCGCAGGTAAGGGCACTCCGCCGCTTGTCGAACGGTCTTATGAGATCTCTACCAGTCGTATTGCTCGTCGGGCTATTGCTGACCCGTCCGAAGTGGTGTTGCGGATTTTAGGTCACCGCCCAGCAATCGACGACAGAATCGAAGGATCAACCGGACACGCACCTCGCGAATCGTGGGACAAAGCGGTGAGGGCGGTAGCGTTATACCAACATGCACATGCAGCGGATCCGTTTCCAAGTGACAACCCCACTACTGAGCTGATCGGACTTCGAGCCCTTTCGCGTGATTCCGAAGGTTGGATCGAAGTCGATAAAGCGGTGGGTCAGTACACGAAGATGATTGGCCGACAGGAGCTCGATCTGACGATGGAAATGGAACTGTGGTAGTGCACCCACTCCGCCTGGGCCCGTCCTTCCGGCTCGACGAGTTCCAAGTCATGCCAATCCATGTGGTCGATCATGTTCGCGATCACGTCTCACGTGGGTCGATAATCACGACGGACAGGATGTCGGGATCCACCTCGGCCAGCCGCGAGCGATAGATGTCGACGAGAAGTTCCCGGGGCATGACGCACTCCGGGCAACTTGAGTTCGACAGATCAAGTTCGAAAGTAATAGACGCGGTGCTCGCGGTGCGGACCCGGAGTTCCGCTCCGTCGGCCCGCAGGATCTCCGACAGTTCGTCGAGTGCGCCGCGTGCGGCAGGTCCCAAGTCCTCAGCTTCAGTCACCCTTGCCGCCTAATTCGCTCGTGCGTCGGCGCCGCCAAGTGGGGCAGGAGAAGCCACGACTGCGCGATCCCGGGTCCGCCTGCGGCAACCAGCAACACGTTCTCCGGTCCTGTGACGTCGACGTGGCGGTCGTAGGGCCCGGTGGCTGGCGCCGTGAGGAGGGACCACAAGTCCTCGCTGACCCGCTCCTTCGCCCAGCCTTCGTCAAGAAAACGTCGCTGGTGTTCAGGTCCCACGACATAGACGAGGCTGCGAGCGTCCCCGACGAAGTCGTCGCGACCCATGCCATACGCCCGCGTGAAGTGCGCGAACGTCCGGAGAATCGACTGAGGGGATGGATCGAACTCGAGGAGCGCCACGAGCGAGAAGATCGACTGGATAATCACGACGCTCTCGTCCCGGGCGTAGCCGAACTGGACATGCAGGGGTGTCCATTCGCTGGCCTCCTCGTTCTCGCCGAAGCAGAACGAGTATCGCAGGGGCCAACTGAAACTAGCCCGATCGAGATCGCCGGGCACCGTCCGGCACACGTTGCGGATGACCAGTCGGAGTGCACGGCCGATGGTGGCGTTGGCGCGGAACCCTGGACCGAAGCAGGCCTGGCCCGACACGATGTCCAGTTCCGCGCGTGCCGGTCCGTTGACGATCACCGCGTGAGCCGCGCCTGCCAGTGTCGCGGTCGTCGAGTGGGCGTTGGCCTCGGGCTGGAGAAATGCTCGCACGGCGGCCACCACGACCGGAAAGTACTCAGGACGGCACCCCGCCATCACCGCGTTGATGGCGACCTTCTCAGCCGCCACCGTCACCTTGCGCGTGGGTACCTCCCCCAGCACCTCTCCCGGCCCGAGGCGCGCTGCGGCAAGCATTGCGGTGACCCGCGGTTCTGTGGGCGCTATGACGGGAAACCCGTCGGTGAAGCCGAGCTCGAAGTAGCCCTCGCTCGCAGCTTCCTCGTCCTCGAACGAGTGGACAGGTGAGACAAACGACATGATGGACGGCGACTCGATGCGTAAGACCCTGCGGCCTCAATGCCCCGCGGTCAGGCAGCGGTATACGCCTTCGACCACCTGCGACCCGACCGCGGCCGCTTCGTCTTTGTCCCACATGGCCGTCGGGTTATGCGGGTAATCGACCACCACGATCGGGTAGTCAGGCGAACCGACCAGGCGTGCCAGCGCCCGGACGGCGGGCACGAGCGCGCTGTGCACCACACACACGGAGGGGATCCCCTGTGCCTCCAGGTCGATGGCATCCCGCATCGATCGCGTGCTGCAACTCCCGCACCCACCGAATCCAGTAACCGCCACGGTGGCCCGGCCAGTGATCTCTTCCCACTGCTCCGGCCATGGAGGCACAGCGACGCTGGGCTTCACCACCTTGACCACGTCGCGCACCCCATGCTCCTCACAGAGCACCGCGGCCAGCGCATCGAACATCACCTCGGAGATTCCGAGCCCGTTGGCCACGATGCCCAGCACCTGGCCCTCCAGGTTGGCCGGTCGCGGCACCAGTACCGGTGCGGCACCGGCCTCCGGCGTGCTCGTGGTGGGATCCAACGTGAGGACGGTCATGGACATCTCCTGTTCCGCCAGCATCTCACTATATGATATGCTGTTTCAAATAGTGATCTCATTATACGCAGGAGAATCGTGGCGGTCAAACAACTTCGCAGCGGTTCGCGGGTCCTCGCAGTGCTCGAAGCCGTCGCCGTCCAGCAGCCAGTTGGACTCAGCGAGCTGGTCCGCACGCTTGAGCTGGAGAAGAGTGGGATCCACCGGGCCCTGACCACGCTGGCCACCGACGGCTGGATCCGGCGGGCCGCCGACACGGGCGCGACGAAATGGGAGCTGACCACCCGCATGCTCGTTGTCGCCCACGAGGCCGAGCGCCGGTCTGACCTGCGCCAACGCGCGCGTGCTGCCCTGGAGCACCTCCGCGACGAAACGGGTGAATCGGTGCTCCTGGCGGCACTCGATTTGGACCGGATTGTCATACTGGACGTCGTCGAGAGCAGTCACCTCATGCGCACCGTGCCCAGAGTCGGGATGGTGATCCCCTCGTTGAGCGCCGCCGGCCTGGCCGCCCTGGCACACCTCGAACCCGACGACCTCCGCTCCTTCCTCGGAGAACCGCCATCGCCGGAGCTACTTGCCACCCTCGACGAGGTTCGCTCCCGGGGATGGTCGCTCAATTACGGAGACATCACTGAGTACGCCAGCGCCGTGGCCGCCGCCGTCCTCAACCGACGCGGACATCCGGCTGCGGTGTTGGCCTTAAGCGCGCCGACAGAGCGCATGCCCGTCTCCAGTCACGAGCGGCTGGGTCACCTCGTCGCCGACGCCGCGACACGCCTGTCCGGTTAGACCCATAGGTCCTCGAAGACGGCCTTGCGCTCCAGCAGTCCCTCGATCTCGTCCGCGCTGTAACCAACCTCTCGCAGGATTTCCCGCGTGTGCTGCCCGCACACGGGAGGTGGCCCCCAAATGTGCTGGGGGGTCTCCGAGAAGGTGATGGTCTTGCCGAAGTGCCCGAAGTGCCCGAGCTTGGGGTGTTGCTGCCGCACGACGAACTCGAGATCGACCAACTGGGGGTCCTCGAACAGCCGCCGACAGAACTCGCCTTCGGCGATCTCGCACGGCACGCCACGTCCGTCGAGCAGCGCGAAGAGCTCGCGAACCGGACGGGCCCGGAACAGTGGCTCAAGCACCTGTTCCAGCTCACGTCGGTGCTCCGCACGCGCCGCCCCGTCGGCGAACCTCGCGTCCTCCAGCAGCTCGCCGCGACCGAGCGCCTCGGACAGGGACTCCCAGGCGCTTTGGCTGCACGCTGCAACGCAAAGCCAGCCGTCTGCCGCCTCGTAGAGTCGGTACAGCGCTGCAAGACCCAGCTGCATCTCATCTAACGCCGGCCGGGGCAGCGCAGAACCGTCCTCCCGCACGGCGGCCATAGAGGCCAGCAACATCCCGGCGTTGAGGATGGAGGTATCGACGGCCTGCGCCTCACCCGTACGGGCCCGGTGGTAGAGCGCTTGGATCACGCCGATCGCGGAGAGGAAGGCGTTCCCAGTGTCGCCCAGCGACGTCGGCGACCAAAAAGGCTTCCCTCCCTCACGGGTGCCGCCGTCCTCGTAGGTGACGCCCGCAAGCGAGCACCCGGTCTGGTCGTTCCCGGGCGAGTCCGATCGCTCACCCCGGTCAAAACCCCGCGTGTGGCAGTAGATGAGCCGCGGATTCACCTGGCGCAACGAGGCCTCGTCGATCCCGAGCCGGTACAAGGGCTCCCGGCGCATGTTGGAATGGACGACGTCAGCCCGCTCGACCAGCCGGTGCAGCACCGCCAGTCCCTCCGCCGTCTTGAGATCGATCCCGACGCTCCGCTTGCCACGGTTGGCCCCGTAGGCGATGTGGCTGGCGTGCCACCACGGATCCCGCCAGTTGTTGACCTTGATCACCGACGCGCCCAGGTCGGCCATCACCTGAGTGGCGAACGGACCCGCGAGTGCGAAACCCAGGTCGAGGACCGTGATTCCGTGGAGCGCACCCTTCTGCGCCGTCGCGGCAGAGTCAGCCCGGGGGGGCGGCGTGCCGACAGCGCCGTCCCCACGCGTCCGCGACTCCTCGGCCTCACGCCGCGACTCCTCGGCCTCACGCCGCAACTCCTCGTTGTGCTCGCCCACGCGCGGCACCGGCCGCTCGATCGCACCTGGTGTGCGGCTCAGTCCGTATACGAGGCCGACCTGCCGCAAGATCCCATGCTCGGGGTGCGTCAGGTCGACCACCACTCCCTCGCGCTCGAGCTCGGGGTCAAAAAGAGCCTCCTCGGGCGTGCGCACGTGCTGCAGGGGCACGCCCGCTTGCTGAGCCAAGTCGACCCACGCCTCGCTCGGGAACCGCGCGAAAGCGTCGCGCATCTGCTCATGGTAGTAGGCCAGCACCACGATGTTCTCCGGTTCGGGCGGGATCCGACTGGGATCGTCCCTCACCCTGGTGGCATTGTGGCGGAACTCCAACGTCTCGCCGTCAGCGGAGGTCAGGACGAATTGGGGATTGGGAACCCAGTTGTCAACCCACCGCCCGTCCGAGCAACGGAAGAACCCCTTGGGGGCCCGGGAGTCAAGGATCCAGGTGCGATAGCCCGGTGCGTCGTTGTGTTCAGCGCGTTGCCAACCGATCGCGGTCAAACTCAAGGCCGCCTGCAGCAGGGACGTCTCGACATGCTGGCCGCGCCCGGTTTCGAGGCGTGCCAGCAGAGCTGCGTTGACCCCGGTGAGGGCCAGGAACGCTGCGCACATGCTCAACCAGGGCGTGTAGGTGAAGATAGGCCCGTCTCTGACCGCACCGGGGTACATATCGACAGGGACGTCGAGGTCGGGCAAAAAGGGGGTGTCCCGGTTCACGAAGGGGATCGGACCACCCAGATGGCCACGCTGCTCGTCGAGGATGCCCAGCCGGGCCGCCACGAGAGCCTCGAGGCCCGGGCGCTCTTGTGCATCGGGCAGCTGGCCGTACGCGCTGATCGTGCAGTGCACGATGGAAGGATTACGCCGCATCAGGGTCTCGGCATCGGCGCCCAGTCGACGTGCGGTGCCCGGCCCGAAGGACTCGAGGACGACGTCGGCCGTCTCCACCAAAGTCCACAGGGTCTGACGGTCACCTTCGCTCCGCAGGTCGAGCTCGAGGCTCCGGCGTCCCCGCTGCCAGACGTCGTAGCCGGGGCTGCCCCGATAGGGGTCCCCGCCGGGGGGCTCTACCTTGATGACGTCGGCGCCGTGGTCCCCGAGCAACATGCCGGCCACCGGGCCGGCCACGCCCCAGGAAAGGTCGATCACGCGAACTCCGTCGAGCACACCTGGCATTACGTCGCCCCCCTGAGTGGACAGCCCCCGCCACGGAAGGCTATGGATAGTATGTACTCAATACTAGAAACCGACCGGCGACGGTAGACCTCGGAGTGCACTTGGACAAGGCCGATGCGACCCCATCGAGGTCCACTCGCAGTGGTGGCCTTCCAGGGAGACGTCTCGATTGAGCCGGCACGACGGACGCGTCTACGTGGTGACCGGTGCAGCCCGGGGCATCGGACGAGCCATTGTCGAGCGTCTTCTTGAGGACGGCACCTCGGTCCTGCTGATGGACGCCGGCGTCCTCGTCGACGGAAGCCGGCCCGACCCGACGGTCGTGGCCGAGCTCCGGAGGGATCTCCAGGCGCGAGGTGCCGACGTGCTCGAGAGCGCAGCTGACGTACGGGACGCCGCCGAGGTCGAGGCCGCGCTCGACTCGGCGATGGCTCGATGGGGGCACTTTGACGGTGTGGTGAACGCAGCCGCCATTCTCACCATGGGCAATATCACCACCATGGCGGACGCAGAGTGGGACCGCGTGCTGGCCGTCAACCTCACCGGGACGATGATCGTGTCCCGGGCGGCGGTCCGTCTCTGGCTCCGCGCCGGGTCGCCAGGACGCATCATCAACTTCACTTCCGCAGCAGGCCTGGACGGTATCCCCGAGATGTGCGCATACTCGACCTCGAAGGCCGGGGTGATCGGCTTGACCCTGGCGTTGGCCAACGCACTAGCCTGCAAGGAGATCACGGTAAACGCGGTCTCCCCCCTCGCCGGGACCCGCATGGCGCTACGCGGTCAGAGCCATGACTCGCTCCGCCATCGTTGGGACACCGGCGAGTGGTCCGACTTTGCCCAAGCCGGCATCGACGCCACGTGGGTGGCCTCGCTAGTCGCCGGCCTCCTGTCCGAGGAGGCCGGCGCCATCACCGGCCAGGTCTTCCGCAACCGAGGTCCCGAGGGATGCCGGCTCCGCCTTGCCTCCGATGACTTGGCGTTCGAGATCCCGCCTGTTTCCGCGTACGTCAAGACGTTCGCGGAAACACTCGCTGAAGGAATGGCACCCGCTCCTGTGTGGCGTGCAAATGACCTTCCAACCAAGCAGGACGGTTTCCCGGTAGAAGACCTGCCATGAAGGGAGCCGCGCGAACCAACCTTTCGCACAGATTGGCATCGATGCGCACCCGCATCGTTCTCTCCTTGGTCACGTGACGCCGAGCAGGTGGAGTGCGTTCTCGCGCATCACCTTCCTGACCACCTCGGCCTCGGTTCCTTCGAGGCACGCAACGTAGTCCGCCGGGGCCTTGTTGCCCTCAGGATGCGGCCAATCGGAGCCGAAGAGGACCTGATCGTCGCCGATCAGATCGATCAAGCCGCGAACGTCCTCCTCCGGGAACGGCGAGACGCTCACTCGAGCCTTGAAGATGTCCGACGGGCGATCCTTGACGGCCGAGCCGAATGCCACGATGTTCCGGTCGAGGAGCGTTCCGGCATGGTCGAGCACGTGCAGGCAATAGGGCACCCACGCACACCCGAGCTCGACCGAGGCGATCCGCACGTTCGGGAACCGACCGAACAGGTTGCCGAGGATCAGCGCCAGGACCGTGTCGAGGATCCCCCGTGAATCTCGAAGCGCTGCCGCGAGGATGGCCTGGTACTGCATGTCGGTTACCTGCTGCCGTTCCCAGAGATGCTGGAACGCGACGTCGTAGTCATCGGGGCCGGCCGAGGCGTGATACGCGACCGGGACGCCCGCCTCATTGATCCGCGCCCAGAAGGGATCCCACGCCGGATCAGCCGGAGATCGACCGTTCGCAGGCCCGGGTCTGAGGGCGATCACTGCCGCGCCGCGCTCGAGCACTGCGTCGAGCTCCCGAGCTGCCAGACCGGGGTCGAGCAAGGGGATGTGCGGTGCCGCGTGGATGCGGTTCTGGTAGGCGTAACCCCAGTCGTCGTCGAGCCACAGGTTGAAGGCGTGGAAGACCTTGTAGGCCATCTCGACGTCGCGGCTCATGAGCCCTTCGACCCCGACGCCGAGTGTCGGGAATAGCAGGCATCGCTCAAGGCCCTGCTGATCCATGACGCTCAAACGAGCGTCCCGATTCTGGTACTCCGGCGAGATCGGCTCGAGCTCGCCATAGCGCTGCTTGGCCATCCTCGACAGAGCACGATTACCCGTCCCCGACTCCAACTCGAGTAACCGGTCGTGGAAGACGCCGGGCTTCGCGATGGGGTCGAACGTGGGGTTCGGCAGGCTCGTCGCCATGTAAGGACCGAACATAATGTGGCGCCGACGGCCGTTGGAGACCCATCTGACGTGCGCCTTGACGTCGGCGTCGCCATGACGGGTGAACGCGTCAGTCGCTTCGTAATAGTGGTTGTCCGCGTCGAACATCCACGGCGTCACGCCGGGGCTTCCGTCCACTAGTCCGAAGTCCATGTGCTCAACTCCCCTTCCGTGCGGTCGAAGCCGACACTTCATCCCCCAGGTGGCGCATCTCGATCGCTCCACGCCGACGCCCTGCCGGTATTCGTCCAACGTTACTGCGACCATGGCGCACCACAACATCTTGTCGTCCTCGCCGCCCAGCGTGCAGGAGACCGAAAGCGCCAGGCATCGTGATGGTGTGGGCAACATCGCCGCCCTTCTGAACGAGGACGAACTCCGAGGTGAATGGACTTCGGAACCACCACGCTCCCTACGAATCCACGCAGATCGCGTCGGGCTTCCCGACACCGAGGTCAGCGAAGACACGGCGGCCGCTCAATGTGCCGTCGTCGGCGACATCGAACGCAATGAGTCCTCGACCCAATCTCGGCGACGATCAGGGTCGGCCCATCGTGGCCGAGCGCCATTCCGTTCGGAACGGCAAGGTCCTCGCAGCCGCCACTTGAGTGCGGCCATAAGGCAATACGAGGACCAGCGGCACCGAGGGTTCGCCGGCCCGCTGGCCTGCGACATGAGCGGGGAACGTGCACATATAGGCCTGTCCGCGCTCGTCGACGAGCATGTCGTTGAGCCCGCCCCGGTGGTGCGCTCCGATATCCGCCACCACCGTTGCCCCTGCATCGTCGATCCGCAGGATGTGGCCCTCGTGTGTCGAGACCACGAGAAGGTCGCGTTGGGCATGAACCCGAGGTCCGATGGTTGGCTGGTCCCCTATATGCCGCCGAAACTCACCCGACTCGGAGAAGTCCGAGAACCACCACAGCCTACCCTCATGCCACCGAGGCCCCTCGACGAATCCAAGCCCGCTTGGGATGTTCATCAGTTCGGTAGCCATGACCCCTTCGACGCGCCTACCGGCACGCCACTTTCGCACAGACCTTATTGGGCATTGGCGGCTCCAGTTGGACACGCGTCACAGGTCCGGGCGACGGCGCGCCTACGCTTTCGAAGTGGACGCTCACCTCTTTCCCCTGCTCGACGAGGTCGTCGCGCCGACCGACACGCAACCTCCAGGTGCCCATGTCGTGGACTTCGAGATCCAGAAGTTGCTTTCGCGCGGCTGGCAGCGATACGTCGCCATGGTTCGAGAAGCCGCAGGCGACGACCATGGCGTCGCTGTTCGGCAGATCACTACGTCGTTCGAGGGTGAGTGTCATGGGGGTGAAGCGCTGGTCCTTGGCGTACGAGCGCTTCACCGGACGAAGCGGTCGTACGTTCTCGAGGAAGCACTCTGGGAGGCCGCAACCGACAGGATCGTTGCGACCTCGAGGGTCGTCATGGCGAGCGTCGATGCCGAGATGGGCCGAGCAGCGCCGATCCCGACGGCCCTGTGGGACGCCATCGAATCGTTCGAAGGCCGAACGTTGGAGACGGTCGAGAGTTCACCCCGTCCCATCTAGACCATCGCCCTGGACTTGGTAGATGGCGCCGTTGACCCATAAAGCTGGCCGGGCATGGCCCACGGAGGTCCCTCGTTGGGGCCGATCGCATGCATCTGACCGCTCGACGCGAAAGACGTGAACGGCGTCGCGCGGCAGTGGCGCCACGGCCCCGTCAACCCGAACGGTGTAATTGCACAGAGCGTTGTCGCCGCGGGACCACGCAAGATGCGGCGGCGTCTCTTCGTACGTCGCGAACGACTCGAGCCGGTCGGGTAAGACCACGACAACATCTGTCGAGCTCGCAAGCTCAGCGAGGAGCGGTACCGTGTCCAATCGGATCCAGTCGAGGGCGATACCTCGCTCGTTGTTGCGATACCAGGCGAAGAGGAGCCATGGCTCGCCCTCGAGTGCACCGTGAGGGAAGGGCGGTGTCCGGCGCAGCTGATCGCCCGTCAGTCGCTCGAACTTGATGACATCTGCGCCGGGGTCGGCCAGCAGCTTCGGCAATAGGCGCCGACCCGCGTGGTGAGCTCGAGCACGCGAACACGTTGAGAGGCAGTGTTGACGTTCCATCGCTACCGTCGTTCGTTTCAGTCGCCATCTCAGCTTCGAATCATGCGGTGGTTGCGGCGGTCACGTGGCCACCACAGCGGTCGTACTTCTCCAGGAAGGTCGTCACTGCCTTGGCCAACTCATGTGGTTGCTCGACCGTGATGGCATGACCAGCGCCATCGAGTACCGTCAGCACCGCATTGTCGGTGCCAGCCTTGTATGCACGGCCGTGCGCGACGCCGACGGGCTTGTAATTGGCGCCCCACACGATGTGTGTCGGCGCTTGCTGTGATCCGACTTAAACGGCCGGAGTCGCGGGTCATAGCCGTTGCTGTACCTGCACGATGTGCCATTCGATCACGTACTCGCCCCCTGCGACCGCCATCACGAGTCAAAGCCTTGCAGGACTCGTCGGTATCGATCCTTCACGATGTCGACCGAGTCCTCGTGGGTGAACACGTAGAACCGTCGGGCCGCCATACCCGCTCGGATCGACGCAGCGGCCGCTCTCGCCGACACCACTCCGGCCGGAAGATCGTCCTCGGGAGGGATCTCGGCGCCCGGTTGCGCGAAGGCCGTCGCGACTATCCCCGGACACACGACCGAGACATGGATGCCGCTGCCTGCCTGCTCGAGATCTTCCGCGAGAGCGATCGACAGACCGACGACGGCATGCTTGGTGGCGACGTAGGACGAGGCGCCTCCGAGCTGCATGAAGGCGGCCATGGATGCGGTGTTGACGACGTGTCCATCGTCGCCGCCGGCTCGCATGACCGGCACGAACGACCGGATGCCATTCACCACCGAGAGCAGATTGACCCGCAGCACCCGATCCCAATCAGCCAGGTCGATCTCCCACGTCGGCCCGAAGGCGATCGTACCCACGTTGTTGCAGAGCACGTCGATCCGACCGAAGCGGTCCACCGAGCGCTGGGCGAGCTCGTCGACCGCCGCCGCGTCGCCGAGATCGACAGCAATATCCAGGACCTCAGCGCCGGAGGCACGGAGCCGGGCGGCTTCGGAGCGGAGCCGCGGTGCATCAAAGTCTGCCATCACGATACGGGCGCCGTCTGCAACGTAACTCTCGACCAGCGCCAGCCCGATCCCGGCAGCGGCGCCGGTCACGACGGCCACCCACCCATCAACGTCCGATGTCATATGCGCCGATCTCGCCGGCGATGTTGATCAGGCCCACGATCCGCACCTTTCTTTCGTCGAAGGCTCCAGCAAAGAGCAACCGTCTGCCTTCGCCCGCACCCGGATATCTGAGCTGGCCCGAGACGAACGCGTCCGCCGATTACAAGATGCCGAGAGCGACACCGCCTTATCATGCCGCTCGGCGCTCGCCAATAGCAGCCGTGGCAGGCCAGCCCAGATAGATCGCACCCCAGATGTGGGTGCCGCCTCAAAGCCGCAGAACGCGATGCCCCGGTTCTGCGCGTTCCGCGCATCGGGCCGATCCAAGAGGATTCGAACAGCGCGTCCGTCGCCCACTCTCTCGATCTGCCAGTACTTGTAGTCGGACATCGATGTCACTCCCTTGCGTCGTTCGTCCTTGAGCAAGGCCGAATATCAGCTCGTTCATCGGTTGGGGTGGCACAGCCACGGTCGCTCGACCGCGGCGCCCAAGGTCAGTTCCTTGGCACCTCGCTGAAAGGACGGTCACGATCGACGGCCGGCTCCCGCGGGAGGGCGAGTGCACGCTCGCTGACGTTATTGCGCTGGATCTCGGCGGTGCCGCCGGCGATTGACGCACTGCGGGCCTGCAGGTAAACCGCAGTGCATTCCTGACCGAACGCACCGGGCTCCCAGGCGATCCCACTCGACCCGGCGAGAATGAGTGCCGTCTCCGACCGCCGCTGCCGCAACTCGTCGTTGCCGAGCTTGAGGAGTCCACCGTACGCGGGTACGAGATCGCCGTCGGCGATCCCCTGGCCCACCCGAATTGCAAGGGCGCGCTGCACGGACTGAAGAACCAGGATCGCCGCGACCTGCCGTCGGGCACCGTCATCCGCCTCGAGGCCGCGTCGCTTCAGGAGGGCAACGAGGTCGTCTACATCGGAGCGGGGGGTGTAGACGCCTCCCGTTCGGCCGACCCACTCGTGCTCGATCTCCAGGAGCCCACGCACGACCGTCCACCCGTCGTTCTCTTCACCGATCATGCAATCTGCGGGCACCATGACGTCTGTCAGGAAGTCCTCGCAAAAGTCCGACTCGCCATTGATCTGTTTGATCGGTCGGATCTCGATGCCCGGCAGCCGGAGATCGATGATGAACATCGAGATGCCGCTGTGCTTCGGGACGTCCCAGCGGGTGCGAGCCGGACACATCGCGAAATCTGCGAATTCCGCTCCGGTGCTCCACGTCTTCTGTCCGTTCAGGATGTAGGTGTCGCCGTCTCGGCTCGCGCTGCTCACGAGGCCTGCGAGATCCGATCCGCCTGTGGGCTCGGAGAGCAGCTGCAGCCAGATCTCTTCTCCTCGTAGCATCCGCGGGAGGTGGCGACGCTTCTGCTCCGAGGAGCCGAATTCGAGCAAGGTCTTCCCGAGGATGTTGAGGGACACGGCGAAGACGTGCGTCGGCATGTCGTAGGCTGTCGCCTCCTCAAAGAACGCACGCTCGTGGTCGAGGCTGAGTCCGGCGCCCCCATACTCGGCTGGGTACGTGAGCCCGGCATATCCGGCGTCGTACAGCCTCGCCTGGAGCTGACGGGCATGAGCGACCCGACTCTCATCGGACCGGGGCTGCGTCCGCTGGCGGTACTTCCCATCCTCGGCTTGTTCCGAACGCGTCATGTTCCTTCGCAGCCACTCGCGCGCGGTCAGCCGGAATCGGTGTACTTCGGGACCGTCTTCAGTGCTCATCTCTCTCGCTTCTCGGACCACGACGCACGCTCCGCCCATAAAAGTTCCTTGAAGCGCAGTGCGTACCTCGCACCGTCGGTGCACTCGCGCACGCCGACATTACTCCACGTCATCTTCGCGAAGCCCAGTTGGACGCAGCCTTGGTCAGGTGTCCGATCGCCTTTGGCCTTTCGCGATCGGCGCTTCTAACCGGACCAGGACGACTCGATCGACCGATAGTGGCCGTCTACCTACTCAGACGTTCGTATAACCACACGTGTAAGGCTGAGGCTGCGATTCTACGATGCGCTTCCCGTCGACTATCTTGAGCCAGGGTCGACGATGACCGTCACCGTCGATGGATGTGCCGGCTGCCATCATCAACGTTGACGGCCAGTACTTCGACTTCCAGAGGTTGCGCCTGCACCAGGGGGCCTCACTTGCAGGCGCACAGCAGGACATGCATGCTCGAACCACTCAAATCGCTACGACGTGCGAGCGAGATCCAGCTTCCAGCCCGAGACTCCTCGAGGGTCGACCAGGAGCTACTCGTCCCGTCGGCGTTGACGGCGTGTAACAGGTGCCGATCTGACCCCGCCAATGCGCGGCGTCAGACGGTCGGCGTTCCCTTGACTCGAAACTCCCCCATCGCCGCGCGTGCCCACGCCATGTCGTCCACGCCCATGTTCGAGCGCGCCGTATCCACGTCGATGTCATAGACCTTCGCTGCGTTGAGGCCGAGGATCTTGGCCTTCAGCTCCGGGGTCAGCTCGGGGTAGCCGAACTCCTCCTGCATCCACATCGGGATCTGGAACGCCCGGAAGGTGTCTACCGCAGCCTGTGTGGGTCCATACCAAATCGCGTCTGTGCCCCACAATACGTTGTCGTGGCCGACGGCGTTGAGCAGCTTTCCGAGCACGTGGGCGGCCTCGACCGGACGCTTGATCAGGCAGTACCAGGTCGTGCCGAGCTCGGCGTAGACGTTCGAGCCTGGTGCAATCCTCGAGTCGAGCAGAGAGCGCACCAACCGGTTGACTCCGATATGAGACGTCCCTTCAGTGTACGGGCCTTCGCGGGTCTCGTCTGTGGGCTGGCCATCACCGGGCTCGAAACCCGAGTGGTACGCGATGAAGTTGATGTCGGGGAACATCGCAGCTGCCGGCCCAAAGTCGCGAGGCGACCCAGTGTCGACGAGCCCGCTGAGACCCTTATGGGCACAGACGAGCTTGACGCCCGACGCCCGAACGGACTCAAGGAACTGCACCCCGAGCTCGTCATCGAGGTACCAGCCCTGGATACTCCCGAAGTCGCTAGCCGTAGTCGCACCCATTGTGTAGACCTTCCAGCCGGCCGGTCCTATGCGATCGACGACCTCGGCCATCCCAGCGATCTCGCCGTCGACGCCGGGGTGGACGACGGCGTGGTTCAACATTCGGTTTTGGGCGCCGAGTCGTTCGAGAAGCAACCTCGTTCCCGCCATTTCGTGGTTGAAGAGCATCCGCTCCTCCGAGAGGCCCGGCGCAGAACTGAGGACCGCGACCGCGGTGTCACTCTCCAGATAGACGCATCGGAGGTAGTCGACGAAGTCGAACGCCGCCTCGACCGGGAGGCCATCCCACCAGTCGGGGCCGTACATCGGGAAGAGCGTCCGGATAAGCTGCCTGTTCGACTCACATCCGGCACGGTGTGCGATGTAGTGCGTCTGCACGTCGATGATCAGTTCATCACCGCCGAGAGCCTCGTCCGCAGCGGCCGAGTCGAGGGACGCTTCCTCGGGCACGGCGAAGAACTGTTCGCCGTTGGCGCGGTTGATGCCGAGCAACCCGGTGGCGATGCCCCGTCGCGAAGCAGCGAAGTCCACGACGGACATGCGCAGACGTTCGCTCGCTGCTTCGATGGCCTCGACGGAGAGGACTGCCGCGGTACGTTCGACGTCGTTCAGTGCGGGGGGCACGAACTCGTCGTTCGCGCAGCGCGTCAGGAACGAAGGCACGGTCATCGTTTTTGGGACGGTCAACTTAACCTCGTTTCACTTGGGGAACGGTGGGCCCGACGGCGAACCGCCGGGCTGGTAGGGCGCGTGCAGGGCTGCGTCGAGGCGGGGTGCAGACGGGCATCAAGCCAGGGCAGTGAGCCACGTGCCGCCGTAGAAGTTCTCGTGGCGGCCACCCATGTCTCCGACCGCCGCCTGGTAGTCGTTTAACGGATCGGCCTGGCCCTCGGCGTGGGGGAAATCACTCCCGAACATCAAGATGTCCCCGACAACGTCCATCACCTTTTGCGGCTGCTCGGTGGCGAACGATACGCATCGCAGGTTCCGATTGACGTACTCCGACGGGCGTAGAGCAAGATCGAAGTTGTTCTTCGCCGTCACCTGGAAATGAAAGTCGAAGCCGACGTCGAGACGTAACTGGAGCTCGGGTAGCCAACCGACGGAGTACTCGGCGACGATCCACACGAGTTCGGGAAAGCGATCGAAGACGCCATTCAAAATTAGATCGGCGAGCGCTACCTGGACGTCGAGCCCGTTCATGACCAGGCTCTGCGCCGTCATGTACTGGATCACGTCGTTCGCCTGCCATCCGTCATCGATGATCCGTTCGGCGAACGCCCCGATGTGGAACGTGGGAGCGAGTCCAAGGGCCTCCAACTGCGCCCACACGGGGTCGAAGTCCGGGTGCGACATGCGACGACCGTCCACCAGACCGGCGGGCAGGAACACCTGGCTGATGCCGGCCCCGGCAAGAAGATCGAGCTCCTGTTGGATCCATCCGATATCCGCTCTGAGCGTGAGGTGACCAGTGGGTCGAAGTCGGCCACGACCTTCGGATTGCAGCTCGCACGCCCAGCGGTTCCACGCCGTGATGTTCGCGAGCTCCGATTCCGCGTCACCCTGCAGGTACCAGCCGAAGTTCAGCCCCCAGTTTGGGAAAATAACCTGCTCGTCGATGCCCCACCCGTCGAGCGCATCTCGCCGAACCGCCGGAATATGATAAGTGGGAGGCATCTCGGTGTATCTGCGAAGCGCAGGCTGCCCTTCTCGCTGGCGCTGGTGAGGTAGCCCATACGAATCCCAGAGGTTCCCCGGCTCGCTGATATAGCACTGGAGCAGACGATTACCCTTGTGCGTCAGCCAGGTGTAGCCCAGCGCGTCCTCCTCAAGGTCGAGCGCGAGGTGTTGTTTATTGGCCGGCAGGCGATCGCGCCAAAGACCAGGCTGTTCGAACATATGCGAGTCGGCATCGATGATTTTGGCCATTCGGCCCCTCCCCTCACGCTCCACCACCACACTACAACCACGACACTTGGACAGGACGACGGAGTCCTTGGCCCGACTGCAGGCGCTAGAGCCCGCTTCCACGCCGAGTCACGGTTGTCGACGCGTGTTCGGCCCGAAGGCGACGTCGGTCGACCTTGCCCATGTGGTTCCGCTTGATCTCGCCCACGATGTGCAGCTCACGCGGGGTCTTGTGCCGAGCGAGCCGACGTACGCAGAACGTCAGCACATCTTCCACCGTCACATCGTTCGCTGAGACGACGACGACGCCGACGAGCCTCTCGCCGAGGTCGGCGTCCGCAATGCCGTAGCAGGCGGCGTCGACGACACTGGGATGTTCAAGGAGGATCGACTCGGCTTCGGCCGGGTAGACGTTGACCCCCCCGGACAGGACGAGGTCGTGGCGCCTGGAGGTGAGATACAGGTAGCCCTCGGCGTCGAGGCGGCCGTAGTCCCCGAGGGTGAAGAGGCTGGGAGCGAGGTGCGCGGCCGCGGTCTTCTCGGGATCGTTTCTGTAGGAGATGCCTTCTCCCGTCTCATCGCGAGCAAAGACGAGGCCGACCTCGTCGATGGCGCATTCGGTGCCGTCCTCGCGCATGACCACTATCTCGTAGGGCCAAACCGCTCGACCCGTGGAGCCAGGATGCGCGAGCCATTCTTCTGTCGAGATGGACGCTATCGGACCCGACTCGATACCCCCGTAAGTCTCCCGGACGATCGGTCCGAACCAGTCGATGACGGCACGCTTCACGGATGGCGGACACGGACTTCCGGTGTGCACGATTAGACGCAACGACGACGTGTCATACGACATCCGTTCGGCCTCTTCGAGTTGCAAAAGTCGCGAGAGGTGCGTGGGGACCAAGACCGAGGAGGCGACGCGGTACCGGTCGATGGCGGCGAGGGCTTCCCGAGCGTCGAATTTCCCGATGAGTATGGTCGGGGTGCCCATCAGGAGCAAACCGACCGCTGCGTGCGGGCCTCCGTGGTAGAGGGGTCCCGAGACGAGGTGCGGGCCTAGGCCGACGGAGTGGTGCCGAGCAGCGAGTCCGAGCCGGTCGCGCACGGTCGCCACTGGTTCCTTCGGCACGGTGACGCCTTTCGGACGGCCCGTCGTGCCTGAGGTGTATCCCAAGTCGGTTGTCGTCGGGAGGTCCAGTGCCGGCGGCGTCGTCGAGGCGCCATTAATGGCGCGCTGCCACGTCGCATCGTCCGGGCCGATGAGAATGACGTCCGACAGGCCGACCACCGCATCGCGAGCTAGCGAGGCACGCCCTGCATCCGCCCAGATCGCTCGGGCCTCGCCGTCCTCAAGGATGTACGCGATTTCGGGAACCGTAAGGTATTGGTTGAGCATGATGGTGCCGAAGCCGGCGAGCAGCGCGCCGGAGTAGAACAGCAGCGTCGCAGCGTCGTTCTCTCCGAGAACCGCTATCCGTTGGTCATGCGGTAGAGGCAGCGCGGTGAGGGCCGACGCGATGCGGGCGGCGGCTGATGCCGCGTCCGACCAGGACCAGACACCGGCAGGATCTGCGATCGCCACGTGGTCCCGCTCGTCAGCGGCGCGCTGGAAGATCGGCGCCAGGTCGACGGAAGGGTTGACCGCCATCAATCGAGCGCCTCGCGTCCCATCAGTCGAACAGTACGGCCACAGTGTGCCTGACCAGTTGGTCGCATGAGGACGCCCCATCTCGCAGCGCGCAGTTGGACGCCTGAAGGGAGTGTCTCAGTAGACGTACGGGGTTATCCCTCACGCTGCTTTTGTCGCAGCGCAACATCCATCAGCGAGCCTCGATCGGACATGGCATCCCGACTCGGCATTCACCTCTCATGGCGAGGCAGCGGAGGTCGCAGAGTTCATGGTGCGGACTGACACTTCTACCGTCGACCCGGAGGAACAGTCCCGCGCCGAACCTTTGAGCCGGATTTACGAGGTCGCCGGCGAGGCGCGTCGCAGGGCTGCGTTCTGGCTTCGTCTGGCCGAGACGTTCGAGAACCGATCGCGAGAGGCGTGCTTCTGATCTTTCCGCCTGCGGAGAACACGGGCCATGATTCCGGCTCAAAGCCGCCGAAGAGCTCGGCGGTTGGACCGAGGGCACACGGGTCACAGACCGACGAGGTCAGCGAGTCGGTCTTCATGGTGAGCCGCGCCGCCGAACAGGGCTGCGTTGGAGTCGACCCGTCGCAGAAACAGGTGGAGATCGTACTCCCATGTGTATCCGATGCCGCCATGGATTTGCAGGCAGTCCCGAACAATCGCCGGGCCGCGATCGCTCACGTACGCCTTGGCGATGCTGGCGTACTGGGCACGATCCACATCGAGCTCAGCTGCGCTGGCAGCGGCGACCGTGATTGCCTTCGCGCCCTCCAACCAGAGGAGCATGTCCGCGAACCGATGCTTCAGTGCCTGGTACGAACCGATTGGCCGGCCGAACGTCTTTCGCATACGCGCGTACTCGAGGGTCATCTCGTAGCACCGATTCACTGCTCCCACGGTCTCGGCGCACACCAATACGGTGGCGAGGTCCCGCTGCCGCTCGATGGCGGCACCTGCACCGCCGACGTCGCCAAGCACGGCGTGCGACGGCACGACGGCGCCATCGAACTGGACATTCGCGAACCGGCGACCGAGGTCGAGCGAGTCGAGCGGCGACACATTTACACCCGGAGTCCCCTTCGGTAGAAGGAACTGCGTGAGTCCAGCGGGAGCGCGGGCACTGACGACCAGCAGATCGGCGGACGCGGCGTCCTGCACACAGGACTTCAGGCCTGTGAGTCGGAAGCCGTCACCTTCTGGCATCGCCTCGAGGTCGATCCCGGCGCCGTCCCAGAGATCGGCTGACTCAGCGAACGCCCAAGCGCCGATGCTGTCGCCGCCGATGAGACCGGGAAGATACTCCGAGCGCTGGGCGGACGAGCCGCTCTGGGCGATTGCATAGGCAACGACGTTCGTCGGCACCACTGGGCCAGGGAAGAGGGCGCGACCCACCTCCTCGACCACGATGCTCGCGTCGGCGAGCGGGTGGCCGGACACGCACCCGCCACCATCTTGCTCGTCAGCAAAGGCAGCGAACCAACCGAGCTCAGCGGCCTGTCTCCACGAGGCCCTGTCGAAGCCCGATTCGCACTTCCAGAGCTCCCGAACATGCGCCATGGAGGACACTCGTTCTAGGAACTTCCTCGTCGCGGAATGGAACATCTCCTGTTCCTCGGTCAGGTCCAGATCCACCGGTTCGCTCCTCAGGGGGCCTATTACGCACTTCGTTCAATAGTTGCCGACTGGCCAGTTGGACACTTTCCGCATCGCTCTGGTCGCCGACACGGAATGGCGGCGGGCACCCCGTTATGCCGCGTCGCCGGTCCTTATAATACTAAGTCCCAACGCAGAGCCGGCAGGCACCTAACAGATATTAGGCAGCTCCTGTGCATCTTCGTTCGGCCTCGCCTAGCCTTTGCGGGACCGACCACCGCTGCGGTCGGAATGCTGACTGAATAATCCGCTTGTAAGACTTCTCCGGGGAGGGTGAGGATGTTCTGCAAACGACTAGCGAAGCTGGGAAAGTCGGAGCTGGCGATGGCGATGGCGATGGCGATGGCGATGGCGACCATTATGGTCGCCGGGGCGGCCGTAACACTTGACGCTCTCCAACGAGAACCCCCAGCCCTCGCCGTGCTTCGCCATGCTCAAGGTTGAAGCCAAGGGGATCGTCTACGACAAGACGATCCCCTTGGCTTCGCAGTCCATTTGGAAGTGCAACCCCAAGAATGTCGTCCAACTGACCACGCAGCAGCAGCATCAACTGAACTCCTTGTGAGCGTTACTTCAGCCGGCCGCGGAGATAGATGCACATTGCATAGTCTTGCCGGGTCAGGGCGAGTGACAGTTCTGTTGGGGGATGGCCATGCATGAGTTCATCGTCTTCACTATCGGCGGCTTGGCGGCATCTGGCATCTACGCGATAACGGCGAGCGGGCTCACCCTCACGTACGCGACGACCGGTATCTTCAATTGGGCGCACGGGGCCATCGGGATGGTCTGCGCCTTCGCCTACTGGCAGATGAGCATCGGATGGGGCTGGCCGACGCTCTTGTCGATACTTGTCTGCCTCGTCGTATTGGCGCCTGCCATCGGCATCGTGATCGAAGCGGCTGTGATGCGCCGGCTCGAGGGTGTCTCGGAGGCTTCCAAACTGGTCGTCACGCTTTCCGTCGCACTTATGCTCTTGGGTGTCGCCCAATGGATCTGGAATCCCACGACCTATCGGGCACTGCCCCCCCTCTTCAACAACGACACCCTGGTCCTCGGGTCAATCAGAATCTCCTACAACGATGTGACCGTCTTGATCCTGGCGCTGGTCGTCGCCATCGGGCTGCGGCTGTTCCTCTATCGCACCCGGATGGGTGTCACCATGCGGGCCAGCGTCGACGACCGGACACTCACCTCGCTCAATGGTTCGAGCGCCATCACCAATGCTCGCAACGCCTGGATCATCGGCTCCATGCTGGCCGCGCTGGCGGGAATCCTCGTCGCACCAACCCTCACCCTGTCAGCCCCCGCGCTGACGCTGCTCATCGTCAACGCCTACGCGGCGGCGGTCATCGGGCGCCTGCGCTCCATTCCAATGACATTCGTGGGTGCCATCATCTTGGGTCTCTCCATCGCATACGCGGTGGCCTACCTGCCCCAGAGCCCCTACGTCGATGGGTTCGAGAACGCGGTGCCGGCGATCATCTTGTTCATTGCCCTCTTGGTCCTACCCCAGTCACGCCTGCGCGGGCACCGGCAACTTCGGAGCCGCGAGCTAGCCATCCGACCCACATGGAGCGGCACAGGACTGTTCTGTGCCGGTGCGATCGTCGCCGCCGTCTTCTTGGCCACCACCGTGTCGAAGTCCGACCTATTCAGCCTCAATCGCATGTGGGGACTAGCTATCGTCGGACTCTCGGTCATCCCCATCGTCGGCTACGCGGGGCGCCTGTCATTGTGCCAGATGACCTTTGCGGGCATCGGCGCCACGATGGTGGGGCATCTGGGAGCCCGGGGGAACCCACTCTCCCTCCTGGCCGCGGCCGGCGTGTGCGCGGTAGCTGGCGTCATCGTCGCCCTCCCCGCCCTGCGACTCTCGGGCATCTACTTCGCACTGGCCACCGCGGCGTTTGCCATTACCATGGACAACTGGGTCTTCGTGCTCCCATCGTTTAACCTCTTCGGGCATCCCTATGCGCCGTTCGGCTCGGGGTCGCTCGCCTTCGCTCCCTTCCGCATCGGTTCGCTCGCACTCACGTCCAATAGGTCGCAGTTCATCGCCGGGTCGGTGGCCTTCGTGATTCTGGTCGTGGTCGTTGTCGCCCTGCGCCGATCGGCGTTCGGGCAACGCCTCCTGGCCATGAAGGACAGTCCGGCCGCGTGTGCGACTCTTGGCATGAACGGCCGGGCGTCGCTCATTGGAGTGTTCGCCTTCTCGGCCGCTTTGGCGGGGGTCGGTGGCGGCATCTACGGCATGGCCCTCGGCAGCGCGGCGCCCGACGTCTTCCAGTTCTTCAATGGGCTCTCCGTGCTCTTGGTGATGGTCATCATGGGGATCACCTCGTTCGGTGCGGCGGGGTCGAACGGTCTCTACCAGGGATCGCCGTTCTTTACTAATTTCGTCCCTTCGCTCACCCAGTTGCCGCTGGTCCTCGTCGGCCTCGGTGGGATCGCCGTCGGCACCACGCCCAATGGGACCATTCCGGGCAGCATCCGCCCGGTCTATCTCTCGGTGGTGCGACGTCGCTGGCTGATGGCCCTGATCTTGGCGGGGGTGGGCCTGGCCTGGGCGCTCCGGCTGAGCGGGGCGATCGGCAACTGGACGATGACGATCATCATGGTGCTCGATCTCGCGCTCTTCCCGGTCCCGGCCTACGTCGCCGACTATCGGGCGAAAATCGCGCCGACCGCATTCGGTCTTCCCGAGCGCCGATCGAAACAAAACGCGTACGCCCGATCGGCCGAGGCGGCGTCCGCCGAGAGTCCTGTCGGCTCGGGCGATCGGCTCGCTGCGCAGTCAAGGACCGGAGGCACCCGTGGGGCTTGACATCCAAGAGGTTTCCGTCCGCTTCGGGGGCTTGGCTGCGCTGTCCGATGTATCCCTCAGCGCGACCGAGGGTGCGATCACAGGATTGATCGGCCCGAACGGCGCCGGCAAGACGACCTTGTTCAACGTGGTAACCGGGATGCAGCGCCCCAATGCGGGGACCGTGCGCCTCGACGGTCGAGATCTACGCGGGCTCTCGTCCTATCGCCGAGCTCGGCTCGGGCTCGGCCGCACGTTCCAACGCTTGGAACTCTTCGGGACCCTGACCGTCGCTGAGAACATTGGGGTTGCCGCATCCATCGCGCAGCGGGGGGCGATCAAGGCCAGGTCGAGGGTGATCCAAGAAATTCAGGAGGAGCTGCTCGAGAAGCTGGGACTGACGCCAGTGGCCGACAACCGGGCCGACACCTTGCCGACAGGGACCGGTCGCATCGTTGAGCTGGCCCGCACCCTTGCAACCAGACCCAAGGTTTTGCTCCTCGATGAACCGGCGGCAGGCCAGGACACCGGCGAAACCAAGCGCTTCTCGGAGGTTCTGCACGACCTGGCGAACGACGGACTCGCCATTTTGCTGGTCGAACACGACATGGAACTTGTCATGAACGTCTGCCACAGCGTCGTCGTCCTCGACTATGGCCGCATCATCTGCACCGGCTCCCCGGAGGAGGTCCGGGCCGACCCCGAGGTCCAGGCCGCGTATCTCGGCACAGTACCGGCAGTAGCGACCAATGCCTGAACCCCTCTTGGAGTTCCGCGGAGTCCGGGCAGCCTACGAGGAAGTCGAGGTGATCCACGGGATCGACGCCAGATTCGAAGAGGGTGTCGTGACCGCCGTCCTCGGGGCAAACGGTGCCGGAAAATCGACCCTCCTCGCCCTGGCGGCCGGCATCATGGCGCCGAGCGAGGGTAACGTTCGCTTTGCTGGTGAGGAGGTGCGCGTGGGATCAACTTCTTCGTTGGCCCGCAGGGGGCTCTGCCTCATTCCTGAAGGCCGCGGCGTATTCCCGAATCTGACGGTGCGGGAGAACCTCTGGGTTATGACGCACGGCGGATCGGGGCGACGACACGTCGAGCGGTGCGCGTTCGAACGGTTCCCGCTCTTGGAGGAGCGGCGTGACCAGCCGGCCGGCACGATGTCGGGCGGGGAGCAGCAGATGCTGGCGCTGGCCCGCGCCATGGCGACACGCCCGCGTTTGCTTCTCCTGGACGAGCTCTCAATGGGGCTTGCGCCCCTTGTAGTCGACGAGCTCTACAAGCATGTCGTCCACCTGGCGTCGGAAGGGATCACCGTCGTGGTGGTGGAACAATTCGCACGTACCGCGCTCACGGTAGCTAGCTCGGCCATGGTGATGGCGAACGGACGGATCGTCCAGACGGGAACGGCAAAAGATGTGGAGTCGGTGCTCCACTCTGCCTATCTGGGAACCGGTCAACCCCCGCAGGCGGATTCACCCGCTCACTAACGGGACGTCGGATTCCGCCGACACCGATTCGGGATGCCCGTGGGAAGGGAACGTCAATCGCCGAGGTGCATCTCTTCCGTCTGAATACTCCGAATTGTCGCCTGCCCTGGTTCCTACTCGCTCGATACTTGACCGACGTGCTTTAGAGGTCGTTGGTGCGGCTCGGAGGCGACTACCCTACGCTCGGCCGGCTGAAGTAACACTCACAAAGAGTTCAGTTGTTGCTGCTGCTGCGTGGTCAGTTGGACGACATTCTTGGGGTTGCAGTTCCAAATGGACTGCGTGGGCCGGGTGATCGCCTTGTCGTAGACGATCCCCTTGGCTCCAACCTTGAGCATGGCGAAGCACGGCGAGGGCTGGGGGTTCTCGTTGGAGAGCGTCAAGTGTGCAATGGGCGCCTGAATTCCTCCCGCGTCCCAGTTCTTCGTGGCTGCTGCGTGGGTCAGCACGCAGGTCACCGTGAGACTGGCGCCGCAGGCCAAGGCCGACTTGGCCCACAGCAGCCACGCCTCGGCCCCCTCCTCATCGTCGAAGTCGATGGTGTCGCCCTTGGCATATTTGTGCATGGTGGTGACAAGCTCCTCGGTCGAAGAATTCTGCGAGGCCATCGAAAGGGGCCACCACGCTGTCTCGATGTAGACCGGGGGCAGACTGGGGTTGTCGACCACGGCTTTCTGCGTCTGAGAGTTGGCGAACTGGGTGGACAGAGCAATAAAGGCGGGTTTGTAGCCGGCGGTCGTCATCGCCTGGGCGAAGGGGACGAAGTTGCTACTGTCGGCCGGCCACAGGGCCTCGACCCCTTTGCTCTGGTAGTCCTCGACGTAGGGTGCCCAGTTCTCCACCGAAACCGGGGGCTCAGGGAAGTCCACGACCTTCCAACCCTGGGCCTCGGCGCCGAACTCTTCCTTCGTTTCGGGTTGAAGGATGGAAGGGGTGTCTTCGGCACCCATGCCTGCCTTTTTGACCGCCTTGGGGTAGGCCTTGGCCAGCGCCCCGAACCATCCCGAGGTCACCGAGTCTGTGTTGAGGCCATTCGGATCGACCTGCAGAGTGGCAAGATCCGAGGCGTTCGAGACGACATAGCCGCTGATCTGTCCGAGCCCGCACTTCTCACGGATGGGCACCGTTGGCTGGTCGAGAACCAGGCCGCCACCGACCGCCATGAAGTCGCTCTGGCACGCCGCAGTCACTTGCTGCGCGGCGTTGAACAGCGCGGCGTCGCGGTTGTCGATCACGATCTTGCGTCCGTTGATGCCCCCGGCGGCGTTGCACCAGTCTGCGAACGCGGTGGCTTGCTGGACGAACTCGACTTCAAGTCCCGGGATAACGGTGTTGTCGGCGTCGTTGAAGACGGCGATCTTGATGGTCTTGGAGCCCACGCCACGGACGGTTGACGCGCCGCCGGGTCCGGGTCCGCATATTTTGCCAACCCCGGGCCAGACACCGCTCGAACTCGACGACAACGTCGCCGCAGCGGCGGTTGTCGACGCGAGCGCGACCGCCGCCCCGGCGACCAGAATGGTCGCCATCGCCAGCGGCAGCACCGACTTTTCCAGCTTCGCTAGTCGTTTGCAGAACATCATCCTCACCCTCCCCGGAGAAGTCTTACAAGCGGATTATTCAGTCAGCATTTCGACCGCAGTGGTGGTCGGTCCGCAAAGGCTAGGCGAAACAGAGAGCCGATGCTTCTTGACGGCGACCTACGTCGGTCAGAGTAACGTCGATAGCGGACCTGCGCGCAGCTGACCATTTGATGGGTGGACGAAGACAATGTTCGTTAGCGAGGCTCGCTCTCATGCCTCGCTGCGCATGACGTCAGTTTGGTCCGGGAAACCCCCCACGGCCGGGCGAAAGCAGGGGAGCTTGACTTCGGCACTGATGGGGTGAAACTCGACGGTGAGAGCCATCCCCTCGACGAGGTCGCCCGTTCGCAGCCCACAACGGAACTGACAAATTCAACACCCTCGTCGAGAGTGAGAATGGCCACCGCGTAAGGAACTTCGAAATCCGGGGTCTGGGGTCGCCACACGATGGTCCAGCTGGAGAGCGTGGCGCCGCCAGTCGCGACCTCCCACCGGAGGTCGCGACTGTGACAGCGCCAGCAGATTCGTGGCGCATCGACGATGGCCTGTCCGCAATCGTGACACCGGATGATGCACAGCTCACCGCGCCCACAACCCTCCCAGTAAGGGAGAGAAAAGTGCGAAGGCACCGGTGTTGGGCCTCCCGGCCGCTGTGGCTTGAGAAGGCTCACGGCCGCTCCGACTCAATGAGCATCACGTCGGTGAACAGCGCCCCTGATCCTCCGTTAGAACACAGGGCAACCTCGGCACCGGCAACCTGTGCCGATCGACAGCTGCCTCTGACCTGCTCGACCGCCCTGATCACACGCTGGAGCATCTGGGTGGAGTTGCCCGGATGGGCGAACGACATCGTGCCTCCATCCGTGGTAACCGGAAGCACGCCGGTTGGGGCGATCGCTCCTCCCTCCACAAAAGACCCTCCTTCGCCCTCGGGGCAGAAGCCGAAGGCTTCGAGTTGTCGGATGATCTCGAATGAGAATGGGTCGTAGAGCTCGCAGACGTCCACATCGCTCGGAGACAGCCCCGGCGGAGGCGAAGGCGAGTCGAGCCGCCCTCCGACCGACGTAGCCTGCCGGACTTCCGTGGCCTCGGCCACGGAAGTCCCATGCGGGACCGTGCTGATACGCGGGACCATAAGCGTCGCTTGCCCCACCCAGGATCCATGACGGTGACCACCGAAGGTCGGCGGCCCGCTCTGCTGCAACAAGAACCAGCGCACAGCCCCCTCCGAAGTGGTGGAGCAATCCATTAGGTGGAAGGGCTCGGCGATCGGCCGCGAGGCAAGGATATCCTTCGGAGTGAACGGACCCCGACCGGCGTAGACGGCTCCGGGGTTCTCGTGCCCGTTGTTACGGATGGTCGCCGCGACGATCGCCAGCTGTTCGGAAGTCGTGCCGAAGGTGAGCATGTGGCGCTTCGCCATGAGTGCGAACTCCACTGCGGTGAACATGCCGTAGCCGACGACGAACTCGTTTGTGGGTCGGGTCCAGGGAGCCGTTGAGGCACGGTCGGTGTAGATGCCGGCGCTTCCGCCCACTACCAGCACCACGTGACACTGGCCCGTGGCGATGAGCGCAGCAGCCTCCAATACGGCAGGGATTCCGAGTCCGTTGGAGGACCGCCGAACACGGCCCAAGCCGTAGCTCGTAGACGAGCTCACCCGACCGTTCGCCGATCACGCCGTCTACGTCAGCCGTCGCGAGTCCGCAGTCGGCCAACACCCCCATCGCTGCGTCGATCGCGATGGATAACGAGTCGTGGCCAGGCAGGCTCCGCGCCTGAACGGTGTTGTAGACGCCCGCGATGGCGACGCCCCGGAAGGGATGGGCCACGGGTCAGCGAGCGGCGTACGCCACCGAGAGAGATTTGGTTTCCGATTGCTTCGGTGATTGGGCGCACCGGATTTCGTCCGCCTCAGCTGGGACCATGGCCGCCGATTCCAGGTGAACCCTCGCTTGACGAACCATCGACACGATGGGGGCATTCGAGGGTACACTGGCGTGAGCCGTCAAGCGCTGGACGGCTCCGTTGCGGCTCGATACCGTGGAAATCGGCATTAACAACTTCTACTCCTGGAGGGTACTCGTTGCTATCTACCTATCAGTAGCATAACTGGTAGTCAATCAGCGGGGGCGTGCAGCGAGAGCGTCACCATGGATGAGCTTCAGGTGAGTCGTGGCGCTACGGCGCGGCTCACCTAGGCGACAGCAAATGCAGTACTCGGTCTGCTCA
Organism: Acidimicrobiaceae bacterium; assembly: GCA_003160635.1. Taxonomy (GTDB): domain Bacteria; phylum Actinomycetota; class Acidimicrobiia; order Acidimicrobiales; family RAAP-2; genus Bog-473. The sequence goes on from PMLV01000065.1 coordinate 37,733, forward strand.
CGTGGGGGCCGCGAGCCCTCGCTAACCGGACCAAGGTGCCGCGCAATCAGGAAATGGCAGGTGCCGATGTCGTCATTGGGCGGAGCGCCGCCCCCCACCGAATTGAACAATTCGACCACTACTCTCCGACCTTGCCGGGCGGAGCCTGGGCGACAAGACCATGAGTAATCAGGGATGTCCCCGCCCGGATGAACGGACCCGTCCCGAGTCGCCGCAAGGGCGGCAAATGTTCAATGCATCTCTGAGCGCCGTGGAGTCGTGCCCGTGTCCTCGTACACATTCCAGCCTGTCCGGGAACATGATTCCTCGGCTCGCCGCCTAAACTGCGCGCATGTTCGGGGCTGAGTGGCACCAACGGTGATGGCACACCTGATGTGCATCGTGTTCCCGATGCGACATGCGGAGCAAGTTTCCGTTGCCAGCGATTCGGCCTCCTCGAGATGAGCCAGGCGATACTCCACGGAGTCCGGGTGGTCGACTGCACCACTGACATCGCCGGACCCTACTGCACCAAACTTTTGGCCGACGCGGGTGCGGACGTCGTCAAAGTGGAGTCGGCGTCAGGCGACCCATTACGCGGGTGGGGATCGGGCGCCCTGTTCGAATACCTAAACGCCTCCAAGCGGTCTGTGCACGGCGATCCTACTGAACTGATTTCAAATGCCGACATCGTGGTGACCGACTGTGCCAACGGGATTGAACGCCTGCGAAGGGATCATCCGGCCCTCGTCGTTGTGGCCATTACCCCCTTTGGTTCCGAGGGTCCCTGGTCGAACCGACCCGCTACAGAGTTCACGTTGCAGGCAGCCTGTGGATCGACGGGCCAACGGGGAGTACCCGAACAGCCACCCCTGGCGGCCGGGGGGCGCATCGGCGAATGGGTGTCTGGGACCTACGCCGCCGTCGGTGCCGTCGCCGCCTACCGTGAGGCCGTCCGATCCGGGGCGGGGGAGTTCGTTGACGTGGCGATGCTCGACTGCATGGCCGTGACCATGGTGACGTATCCGTCAGTCTTCGCCTCCTTTGGCGGATGGCCGACAGTTAATGGCACCGGTCGCTCAGTGGAAGTGCCGTCAATTGAACCCACGACTGACGGGTTCGCCGTGTTCACGACGAACAGCGCCCAACAGTTCCAAGATTTCTTGGTCATGATCGGTCGCGCCGACCTCCTTGACGACCCCGAACTGCCACAGGCTATGAAACGTTTCGCCCGACGGGACGAATTCCTCAAATATGTCCGGGACTACACCACCCAGCGCACCACCGATGAGGTACTCGATGATGCATCTCGGTTCCGGATTCCGGCTGGTCCGGTGCTCGCCGGATCGACCATTCCCGAGTTCGAGCAGTTCGTAGCCCGGAAGGTCTTTCGCCCCGCCTGGTCGGGCCGATTCGCCCAACCCCGGGTGCCCTACTCCATCTCAGGCACAGAGCCGAGGCCATTCGGGCCTGCTCCGGGCAACGGCGAACACACAAGCCGCATCGACTGGCATCGCCGCGTGCGCAACGACGATGGACGCAGTTCACGAGATGACTGGCGCCTCCCCTTGACCGGAGTGCGAGTCATCGACTGCACGGCGTGGTGGGCCGGCCCTGCCGCCACCTCTGTGTTGGCCAGTTTGGGAGCCGACGTGATCAAGGTGGAGTCGGTGACTCGTCCCGACCTGATGCGCTTCACCAGTATGCGCCCATCCACTCAAGACCAATGGTGGGAGTGGGGTCCCGTGTTCCACAGCGTGAACATGAACAAGAGGGGAATCACGCTCGACTTAACCCGTCCGGAAGGTCGCGCCGTCTTCGAGCAGCTGCTCTCCTCGGCTGACGTGCTCGTGGAGAACTACACACCGCGGGTAATGGAGCAGTTCGGGTTGGGTTGGGATCATCTCCATGTCATGAACCCAGAGCTGATCATGGTCCGAATGCCTGCGTTCGGGCTTGACGGTCCTTGGAGGGACCGGACCGGCTTTGCTCAGACCATGGAGTGCCTGACCGGAATGGCGTGGTTGACCGGTTTTGCCGACGGTCCGCCGGTCCTCGTGCGAGGCGCCTGTGACCCGTTGGCCGGCATGCATGCCGTGTTTGCCACTCTGCTTGCCATCATCGAACGTGACCGTTCGGGTGGCGGACGCCTGGTCGAGACGGTCATGGTTGAAGCAGCCCTCAACGCAGCCGCCGAGCAAGTTGTCGAGTACGGAGCTACAGGCACCATTTTGCGCAGGGACGGGAATCGCGGGCCGGTGGCAGCTCCCCAAGGGGTCTATCGCTGTGCCGGGGATGATCGGTGGGTGGCCCTTGCCGTGGCCACCGACGGCCAATGGCGTACCCTTCGCCTACTGCTCGGCCAGCCCGCCTGGTCCACGGACCCCTCGCTTGACCACGCCGTAGGTCGACGCCGCGCACACGACCTCATCGATCATGAACTCAGCGCCTGGGTCATCGGACAGGATGCCGAGAACGTGTCATCGAGATTGTGCTCAGAGGGAATTCCTTGTGAAGTGGTGACGCCGCCACGCGATATCGTGGCCAACCCTAACCTCCAGGCTCGTTCCCTCTTCGAACTGGTGCACCACCCCGTCACGGGAGAACACCAGATCCCTGTGTTGCCGCTCCGTTTCAGCCGGGTCGGACGTTGGATCCGCTCGCCGGCACCCACACTCGGGCAACACAACAACGAAATCTTCGGAGATCTCGGGCTCCAACCTTCCGACATCGAACAATTGCGACGCCGAGGGATCGTGGGCGATCGCCTCGTGGGTGCCTGAGAAGTCCCTTCTTCTGGACCGCCCTGGTCTTCGCCTGATCAGTGTGCCGGTGTGGGCGCAGGTTGACTAGGAGTAAATGTCTTGAAGTAGTCGCGGTCGCGTTCGTCAGGAGGGCGACCCACGTGGGTGACCGTGTCCACGTCTGTGGCTTCGGCGCGGAGAGCCTTGGCAGTGCAGCATTCCCTGGGTCGAGTGGCCATTGGGTCGAAGGAAAAGTGTCGCATCGCGTTGAGGTGGGTGATCTTGTTGATCTGTTCATCGCTCAGGGCGGCAAACTGTCGCTCGTTCACTTCTGGCCCGTTAGGCCAAGAGCTGTCGGAATGGGGGAAATCCGACTCCCAGCACACATTGTCGATGTTGAAGTGCTCGATCAGGCTCACACCCACCGGATCATTGATAAAGCAGCACAGTACCCGCTTCCGAAATACGTCGGCCGGCCCCATGCCATCGGGGAACGTGTGGCCCGTCCATCCGGAGTGCCGATCCTGGATGTGCTCAGCTCGCTGTAGGAAGTAGGGGATCCACCCGATGTCGCCCTCGGTGAGCGAGAACGTGAGGTCGGGGAATCTCCACCAAAAATCGGCCCACATAAGGTCGCCCAACGAGTAGATCGACATCGCCGACGACAAGCCCATGGTCACCGAGGCTGGGGCATCAGACGAGGTCGAAACTGTGCGTGATGACGAACCTACATGCAGGCAGAGGACAGTTCCCTCATCGGAGCACGCTGCAAAGAGGGGATCCCAATGGCCAGAGTGTATGGATGGCATCTTCAACGCAACCGGATTCTCCGAGAAAGTAGCTGCCCGGCATCCTTTGGCGGCGAGACGGCGAACTTCCCGAGCTGCCAGCTCGACGTCGAACATGGGTAGAATGCCGCAGGGGATGAAGCGGTCCGGATAGGCGGCGCACCACTCATCGATGTGCCAGTCGTTGTAAGCCTGGATCATCACGAGGTTGACATCTCGGTCCGGTCCCTCGTTCAGTACTTGGCCCGAGAAACCAGTCCAGTTCGGGAAGTTCAACCCAGCCAGAACACCACCAGCCGACATGTCCCTCACTCGCTCATGTACCTCGTAACAACCCCGGCGCATCTCCGAGTAATTGGAAGGGTTGACATTGAACATTTCCCGGGGCTTGCCCGCAACAGCATTGAGACCCAGATTCCGTCCCTTCTTGTCCCCGTACCACCACTGTTGAAAACCCTGTTCGTCAGTCTTTACCCTCGGGGCGAGGTCACGGTACTTAGCCGGCACGTGACCTTCGAACATGTCAGCGGGCTCGGCAATGTGGTCATCCACACTGATTAGGATCATGTCGTCAGCGTGCATGTGCGCCCCCTGTCGTTGTCGTCGCCGGTGACCTCATGTTGTAGCACTCGCGATGCGAACTTCAGTAACGCCGAGATATAAATTTATCGGTGCTTTCTGTACACTGTACGTCTTGGTTTGAGTACGCACAACACCGTATCGACGACGTGGGTCCCGCCGAGCGCGATGGTGAGCGGGTATTTCGGCGGTTCCGAAATCTCCAAGGACGCGTCCATGCTTTCGGCGCGCATGCCCTATGACATGACCACCGGCCCATCCACACCGATTTCGCCGCCGGTGGCCATTGAGGTCGAGCCACGTTTTCCTCTCAGTTTCAAGGGGCACCGGGGTGCGTGCATGGTGCGGCGCTGGCCGGCGCATTCGACATGGTGCTCACCGCCGCCAACACGATCGCCGCGGTGGCTGGCCCGACACTCTTGCTTGCTGTGACGTTCAAGCATCCAACGCTGATTAACCAACCAGCGATCTTTGAGGCGTGGGTCACGCACACCGAGGGTCGTCGCACCTTTAGCCGTGGTCAACTAGTCCAGGCCGGCGTCGTGACGGTGGAAGCCGAGGCGTGTTCCTCGCCGTAGGCCATTCGACCATTGAGGCCATGCACAAGAGGCGTAAGGCCCTCCCCGATGAACCCAACGCGTAATTGGTCCGATGATTCTGGTTAGGAATTTGACACGGGAACTATGTCCAAGCCTCAGCAGTGACCTACCCCTCGCATAAGCATCGACCCGCAACGGTCGCAGAACGGCCACCACGAAGAGGATCATTTCGATGGAAGCAGCTGCGGAACGGGCGAAGCGAGGTGATACGTTCCAGAAAGAATGTTGGAGAATGATCGGAGGGTCGGATGTCGAGTGAATTGACCGAAGTAGTGGGAGGCTTGGGTTTCCTCGAGGCCCCCAGATGGCACGAAGGTGAACTTTGGTTCTCTGATTTTCATTCACGCACCGTCACAAGCATGAACTCGAAGGGCGATTTCCAGCGACGCGCCTACATCGCCGGACAGCCATCCGGGCTCGGATTCAACACCGACGGCTCATTCCTCGTCGTGTCCACTCACGATCGTCACCTCTACAGGTGTCTCGGTGGCGCCAAGGAACTCTTCGCGGATTTGAGCACCGTTCACCGCGGCGGTCTCAACGACATGTTTGTAGATAGCAACGGACGAGCGTACGTTTCTGCCTTCCCTGAGCCCGTGATTGGGCCGGATGACGGATCTCACATGGCGGATCCGACTGTTCCGCTCTTTCTGATTCAGCCCGACGGCCGCGCAGACATTGTCGCAGAAGGCCTCCAGATCCCAAATGGAATAGGCCTGACCGCGGGCGGCTCCACCCTCGTTGTCGCCGAAACCCTCGGTAATCGACTGACTGCATTTACGGTCGCCGGAGATGGAACCTTAAGCGACCGCCGACTCTTCGCTGACGTCGGCGAGCGGGCGCCGGATGGCATATGCCTCGACGCCAACGGAGGCGTATGGTTTGGCAGCTTCTCCACGTCGGAGTTCGTGTTGGTAGAAGACGGCGGTCGTATCGCCCAAGTCATCGAGACTCCAGGCAAATTGGCAGTGGCATGTGCGCTGGGCGGGGAAGACGGTCGGACCTTGTACTGCATCACGGTCGACAAAGCGACCTTTGATTTCTACCAGGGCCATGGTACCGGCAGTATCGAGATGTGCCACGTGGATATCCCGGCCATTGGCGCTTGATTGCCCCGTCGACTTAGGGTTGGTAGATCACACCACACACACCTTCGGTGGTCAGCGTGTGTGGCTGTGAGTCGCCGCCGATGGCGACAGCAGTCAGAAAAGTATCGACGGTTGAACGTCTTGCGAGATGTCATCAGCATCCTCGGCCGGATCCCGCAGATCCACACCCATGATCGACGACCCCCAACCATCGTGAGACGCCCTAGAGCACATAGCTGGACAGCACTATTCAGCCAGTAATCAAATGCGACGAGCATCTCCGACCTCAGTCTGTTGGGTATAGACCGTCCGTCGAACTCCTCATGCTCAAATGCATTACTGGCGTCACACCAGCGATATCGCCTGCTCCGGACAGTTCTGGACTGCAAGCTCGGCGTCTTGTATCTGCTCGGGATTCAAGTCCTCCGCAATAGCCGTGCCGAGCCCAGCTTCGTCAGCACTGAACAAATCGGGTACCAGGCTGTAGCAACGCCCATGCCCTGTGCACAATGAATAATTAATCCGGATCTTCATACAGAACTCCTTTGCGGCAATCTCGTTCCAACGACGAAGAGAGGGTATATGAACTCCTCCGTTCACTGAGATCCTTCCGTGCCGGGAATCCGAGAGTAGCTCTAAAGGTGCCATGGACGGCGACCGTTCCCGCCTCATAACGACGAGATCGAGGCAGGGCATGGCTGACCCCGGTCCAACGTTGCCAATCTGAGACATGACCACTACATCGACACACTCCCATGCGATCAAGAACGCTTTCCACTGGCCTAAATGGAGAGTGGGCCTTGGCACATTCCCGTGTGAGGTGGTGCTGAAAAGGCGGGCGGATGCTGAAGTTTGGAAGCCGATGCGAATGTCTTCTCCAGGGTGGCACATGCTACTCGGCCCGTTCTCAAAAGTTGACGAGTCCGGATTCATGATTTCAACTTGCTTTCGTCGATTCGCCATCCGAAGAGCGCGTTGTAGTGTGATCGAGTCCCCCATCCGTTCCCAGGTCGCCGCCAGCAAAACGAGCTCGTAGTCCTTTGAGTGCAACAGCAAGGTGGTCCCTCAATCTCCGTTGAGTGCTGCCTGCCCTAGCCGATCGATGGTTCAGGGCTGTACGTATTTGCTATATATCGTCGCTCCGGATCGAGCTTTGACGATCAAATAACCAATACACCCGCAGTGCGTCGGCACAACGTCGCAGCTGCTCGTTCAGGGTTTCGCCATCAGCGTAGTCAACGTGCGACATTCACTGCGGCTACCGGAACGTTGGCATTAACCAAGCAAGCGTGAGTCACCATTTCGCCTCACCATTTCGCGCGTCGGAGCGATGAGCCGATCACTACAGATTCTCTAATTTGCCGGCATCACGTGATGGGACATATCACCAGCAAATCGGGTGTATGCCGTCCGGCGCCGCCAGGTCCAGGCATCGCCAACCTGCTCGAAGTCGTCCTCGTACCATCCTGAAAAGATGCATCGGACCTCCGTCTCAATCAGCTGGAAGACGAGAACGGACGTCCACGCGCTCGCCCGATCTCCCCCGTCTTCAACTTCCAACATGATATTTGGATTCGCATGTGTCGTGTGAGGCGTCCCATCGGGGTAAATCTTCAGCCGTTCGGAAAAGAACTGCGCGATCTCTCGCCCCGCTAGCGACAGGCCCAAGCTCGGAATCACATATTCACCATCACGAAATAACTCTCCCACTGCCTGGAAATCGCCGTCGTCCACCAGCTTCGAGTACCGATAGATCGAATTAAGGATGCATCCTCGTGGTTCCACGATTGCTCACCTTCCCGGGCGTAATCCGAAGCCGCTCCTAGCGTCTCAACTGAGGCGTCGAGCGCCATGCTAATGAGTGGACGCACAGCACCCCGCGGACGCCTAATGCCAACTGCTCCGCACAGCCGATTGGCCTACTATTTCAGCGTTGCCCGGCACTGCCCAAGCCGGTCTGTGTTCATGGTGCGCACCATGTCTTCGCTCGAATGGATGGCGGAATCGAGACCAAGATTAAGTGACGTAGACCAGAAGAGTTTGACCGAGAGTCTCGCACGCATTGCATTTCATTAGGGCATTCAGCAATTGGCCGCTAGAAACCTCCCTGCGATAGGCACCAAGGACTTGGAAGCCCTTGGCAATCTCCTCGTACCGGACGTGGCGCGCTCCATCACACGAATGGCTACAGTGATTCGCATCGTTTCAACAAGCGCTGACGCATCTCCAACAGGTGCGCCACACTGGCGCATCCCAGTCACCCCGAACAATTGGAGGATGAACGGAATGGCCAAAATATTGGCTGTGCTGTACGACGATCCGGTCAGCGGCTACCCGACCACGTATTCACGAGATCTCATCCCCACAATCTCGTCGTATCCTGACGGCCAAACGGCCCCGTCGCCCCGTCAGATCGACTTCATCCCCGGTCAGTTACTGGGGAGCGTGACCGGTGAGTTGGGCCTTCGAAGCTTCCTCGAGGGAGCCGGTCATACCTTAACAGTAACGTCCGACAAGGATGGACCCGAGTCTGTGTTCGAGAGAGAGCTCCTAGACGCCGATGTGGTGATCTCTCAACCCTTTTGGCCTGCATACTTGACCGCCGAGCGGATCGCCAAGGCGCGCAATCTCAAGTTGGTCATCACCGCCGGCATCGGCTCCGATCACGTCGACCTCGAGGCGGCCATCGCACGAGGACTCACCGTGGCGGAAGTCACCTATTCCAACAGCATCAGCGTCGCTGAGCATGTAGTCATGATGATCTTGGCACTTGTTCGGAACTATATTCCGTCCTACGGTTACGTGTTAAGAGGCGGTTGGAACATCGCTGATTGCGTTGAACGCTCCTATGACCTTGAAGGGATGGCCGTCGGGACCGTTGGGGCAGGTCGGATAGGTCTTGCCGTTCTGCGGAGACTACGCGGCTTCGATGTCGAGCTGCATTACACCGATCGACACCGACTCCCGATTGACGTGGAGCGCGCTCACGGCCTGACGTTTCATTCGACAACCGCCGAAATGGTGCCCAACTGCGACGTTGTAACGATCAACGCACCACTTCACCCCGAAACGGAGAACCTGTTCGACGATGCATTGATATCTACGATGAGGCGTGGTGCCTACATCGTGAACACCGCGCGGGCAAAGATCTGCAATCGTGACGCTATCGTTCGGGCACTAGAGAGCGGTCAGATCGCCGGATACGCGGGTGACGTTTGGTTTCCGCAGCCGCCCCCAAAAAACCATCCCTGGAGGACCATGCCCCATCATGCAATGACGCCCCACATCTCGGGATCGTCTCTTTCAGCACAAGCCAGGTATTCGGCTGGCACGAGAGAAATCCTCGAATGCTGGTTCGACGACCGGCCTATTCGGGACGAGTACCTGATTGTGAACTCCGGTCAGCTTGCCGGAGCGGGAGCGCACGCCTACAGCGCAGGAGACTCAACGAGTGGCTCCGAGGAGGCTACCGAGTTCGAGCGCTAGCCTCCCTGTTGCACGGAAAG
>PMLV01000054.1 GCA_003160635.1 Acidimicrobiaceae bacterium
GCACACCTCGACCGTACCGGATCGTTCTTCTAGGAGCAGAGGTAGTCGTCGATGACCTCGTGCATGTGGATGACGTTGTGCTCTTGGCGCGGGTTGAGGCGCAGCCCGGTGCAGCCGCGTGAGCGCATGCCGGCTTGGACGTGGGCCATGTTAGCGTAGTCCTGGTTGGTGACGAGCCCCCAGTCCTTGGCCGCCCAGTCGGGGTAGAACTTGCGCTCGCACATCTGGCGGTCCTCGTCGGGTGCGACCCATTCGAGGGTCCACAGGTCCTTGATGGCGCTGTGGGGGTCCAACCCGTTGGGGCGGGTGCGGAACAAGGTGGTCGAGCCGGGGTAGATGGGGCCGACCACGTTGGGGAAGAAGTGGACGTCGTCGGACATGAGGAGCTGCTCGTCGGTGAGGTCGCCCAGGTCGATCCCCTTGCCCCGCAGCATCTGGACCCGGATGTCGTTGTAGGCGTCCATGGCCGTCTTGCCCTCGGGCAAGGGGTTGTTCTTCAGGTCCAAGACCTTTTGGCGCTCCTCTTTGAGGAACAGGCCACCGAGCTCGTCGATCATGACGGCCAGCAGCTCGCGCTCGTCGTAGTCGCCCGGGCGGAGCCCCAGACGGGGGCTGGGGCGCATCTCGTGCTTGACCTTGCCCTCCCCGCCCATGTGGTTGTGCTTGCCCAAGGGCCCATAGGCCATGGTGGTGTCGTCGGTCCAGCGCAAGAGCTGGGGGTGGGTGCCCTGGACGTGATAGCCCTCGTTGAAGGCGTCGAGGGCCGACTTCCAGTTGGCCGGGATGATGACGGTCCGATAGGAGCGATAGCGCATCTTTTCGAAGCCGTAGGGGGCGAGCATGGCCGGGAGCGGGCCGAGGAACGACTCGAGCGACTCAGAGTCGGGGTCCATGTTGATGAAGACGAAGCCACCCCAGCGGCCGACCTTGATCTGGCCCAAGCAGACCTCGGCGTCGGTCATCGACTCGGGGAAGTCGAAGCGGTCGACCACTTCTTTGTTGGTGCCGTCGAGCTCGAAGCGCCAGGCGTGGTAGCGGCAGCGGATCTCGCCGGTGGCGAAGTTGCCCACCCCGGCCGCCAGCCGGGTGCCCCGGTGCGGGCAGGTGTTGTAGAAGGCCCGGATGGTCTCAGGATCGCTCCGGGTGACCAGGATCGACTGGTCGCCGATGATGTACTCGAGGAAGTCGCCCACCTTGGGCACCTCTTCTTCCCGGCACGCCATCTGCCAGACCCGCGGCCACAGCCGCTCCATCTCGAGATCGAAGAACTCCTGGGAGACGTAGCGCTCCTTGGGAATGATGTTGCGCTGCGTGGTGGGGATCAGTTCCCCCTCGCGGCTGAGCGTCATCACCATCGGGCTTCACCCTCCCCATCCGGCCCAGGCGGCCTCTTTACTCTGACTCTAGAATACCAGAATGCTATTCTCGACGGCGGTGGGCCGAGGGGGTACAAGATGGCAGAAATGGGCCGCCCCGGTACGTCCGCAACGAGCCACACCGGCATGAGATCTGGAGGATCTGGGGGGTGAACCTACCCAAGCTGGACAACCGGGTGGCCTTCGTCGCCGGCGCGAGCCGCGGCATCGGCCGCGACATCTCAATTGCGCTCGCACGCGCCGGAGCAGCAGTGGCGGTGGCGGCGCGCACCGCAGAGCCGGGCAAACTTGCCGGCACGATCTACTCGGTGGCGGACACCATCACGGCTGCCGGCGGGACCGCGCTGCCCGTCGTGTGCGACGTCACCGACGAGGCCTCGGTCCAGAGCGCCGTCGACCGGGCCAACGCTGAGCTCGGCCCCATCGACATTCTCGTGGCCAACGCGGGTGCAATATGGATGGGCTCGACCCTGGACACACCGCTCAAGCGCTGGGAGCTGTGCCTCCGCGTCAACCTGACGGGGACGTTCCTCGTCACCCGGGCGGTGCTGCCCTCGGTCATGGAGCACACACGCGGTTCGCTCATCGCCATCACCACGACCGGCGTCTTTCAAACGGAGCTGGGCTCCAACGCCTACTGGGTCTCAAAGGCCGGCATCGAGCGGTACTACGCCGGGTTGGCCACAGAGTTGGCCCCCTACGACGTGGCGGTCAACTGCCTGGCCCCCCGCAAGGTGGTCATGACCGAAGGGGCGGTCGCCGGGGGGATCAACGTCCCTCCCGACATGATCGAGGAACCCGAGGCCATGGGGGCGGCAGCGGTGTACCTGGCCGGTCAAACGGCGCGCACGCTCACCGGCACGGTGCAGTACTCCCTCGACCTGCTCGAAGAGATCGGCCATCCCGTGGCGGGCCTCACGTCGTGAGATCTCCGGGGGCGGCAGGCCCGGGCCGAACACGCTCGCGGACACCAGAGCGAAGCCGTGCATGTCCGCGGGTGGACCGAACAAGGAGGAGAGGGTCATGAAGCCAATCCGAATCGGGGGGGAGAACGTCTTTCCAGATGAGGTCGAGGCGGTGCTCTGCTACCACCCGGCCATTGCTGCGGCAGCCGTGATCGGCATGTCGGACGGGAGGAGTGGGGAGGTCCTCGTCGCCCTGGTGGCGCCCAAGCCGGGGCAGACCGCTCCGAGCGCCGAGGAGGTGCGGCAGTTCTGCATCGGACGGCTCACCGGCTTCAAGGTGCCACACGACGTCCTGAGCGTCGATGCGATCGAGCGTGAGGGCAGGCGGGCCGACTACGAATGGGCCCGGACCACCGCCACGGCGCTCCTCGCATCACCCGGCGTCCCGTGAACGGCGGCCCGCTTCCCGGACTCGAGGGACTGCGCGTCCTCGACCTGTCCGACGACCTGGCGGGCGCCTACTGCGCCAAGCTCCTGACCGACGCCGGAGCCACGGTGACACGGGTCGAGCGTCCCGAGGGGCACGGCCTCCGCCACTGGTCGGTCACGGGCACGGTGGGAAACGACGGAGATGCCGACGGCGCGCTCTTCCGGTTCTTGGCCTCCTCGCAGGAAAGCCTGGTGCTCGATCTCGACGGACCGGGAGCCCGAGAGACCCTGGACGCTCTCGCCGCCTCGTCCGATGTGGCGATCGTCTCGACCTTCGGCGGTCATGGCGCCAACACGGACCCCACGGTCGATCCGGTTGCCCTCCATGATGCGCACCCCGCACTGGTGGTGGTGAGCCTGTCGGCCTTCGGGCTCACCGGCCCGCGCGCGTCGGAGCAGTCGTCGGAGTTCCTCCTCCAGGCACTCTCGGGCTCCCTGCACAACCACGGCAGTACCGAAGGTCTCCCCCTTGCCGTCGGTGGCGCGGTGGCCGAATGGGCGGTCGGGACCTACGGGGCACTCGGTGCCGTCAGCGCGCTGTCGGCGCGTCGTCGATCGGGCCTCGGCGACCTCGTCGACATCTCCGCCCTCGAAGCCCTCACGATGACCTTCATCTGTTATCCGTCGGTGGCGGCGAGCATGCCGGGCGGCGAGCGCAGACGTTCGACCTACACGATGACCCCGAGCATCGAGCCCTGCCGCGACGGCTACGTCGGGATGGCGACGATCACCATGGCCCAGTGGAGGACGTTCCTCGAAATGATCGAACGACCCGACCTGGCGGACGATGCGTCGCTGCAGGCCCTGATCAATCGCCGGCGGCCGGACGTGCTGAAGGCCATCACTGATTGGACGGGCCGGCACACCGTCGACGAAGTCGTCCAGATCGGATCGATGTACCGCATTCCCACGGTGCCGCTCGGCAACGGCAAGATTTTCCCCCACCTCGAGCAGGTGGAGAAGCGCCAGCTCTACGGCGTCAATCCTCGAGGCGGGTTCCCGCACCCGCGCCCGCCCTTCCGTTCCAGCGCCACCGCCCGCCGCGAGCCGGGACGCGCACCGACACTCGACGAGCGCCGACCTGCTGCAGATGCGCTCGACGAGCCCGCGCCGGAGAACGGCACCGGACGACCCTTCATGCCGACGGAGGGTGCGGACGCCTCCCCCGGACTCCCGCTCGAAGGGGTGCGGGTGCTCGACTTCACCGCCTTTTTGGCCGGACCGATGAGCACGGAGTACCTGGCGGCCCTCGGAGCCGACGTCATCAAGGTCGAATCCATCCAGCGGCCCGACCCCATGCGCTTCAGCGTCCTCCTCGAATCGTCGGTCGAGCAGTGGTACGAACAGGGTGCCATCTACCAGTCGGCGAATTTGAACAAGCGCAGCGTGACGCTCAAGCTCTCGGATCCGCGAGGTCGCGACATCGCGCTGCGGCTTGCCGCGACCGCCGATGTGGTGATCGAGAACTTCACCCCCCGGGTCATGGAACAGTTCGGACTGACGTATGAGGACCTTCGAGAGGTCAAGCCCGACATCATCATGATGCGTATGCCCGGGTTCGGCCTCGAAGGTCCATGGCGCGATCGCCCGGGGTTCGCCGCCTCGATGGAGCAGGTATCGGGCCTGGCGTGGATCACCGGCTACACCGACAGCCTCCCCACCATTCCCGGAGTCTGCGATCCCTTGGCCGGAATGCACTCGGCCTTCGCCATCCTCACCGCGCTCGAACACCGGGCCCGCACGGGCGAGGGTCAGCAGATCGAACAGGCCATGATCGACCTGGCGGGCAATCTCAACATTGAGCAGGTACTCGAACACGCCGCCTACGGGCACTTGATGGAGCGCCTGGGGAACCGCCAGCCGGGCACCGCCCACCAAGGGGTGTACGCCACGGTCGAATCGGAACAGTGGGTGGCCCTGCGGGTCTCCTCCGATGGGGAATGGGAGGCACTCCGTGCGACGATCGGCGCCCCGGCGTGGTCGCTCGATCCCGGGCTGCAGAACGCTCCGGGACGCCGTGACGCGGCCGATCGCATCGACGCCGGGCTTGCGTCGTGGTTCGCCGGGCAAAGCCAGAAGGATGCGCTGTCCGCCCTGCGATCCGCCGGTGTGCCCGCCGAGCCCGTCGTCCACTCCTACGACGTCGACCTCGACGACCAGATGAACATCCGGGGCTTCTGGGAAGACGTCACCCATCCGATCGTCGGTACGAAGCGCTTCCCCGCCTGGCCCATCCGCGCGGCGTCACGAACGGCACCTTGGTTCAGCAACTATGCACCCCTCCTCGGTGAGCACAACGAGGAGGTGCTCACCAGCGTGGGCGTCGGGGCCGAAGATCTCGCCGCCCTGCGCGCCGACGCCGTCATCGGTACGAGGCCGGCCGGTCTCTGATCGCGCCCGGGGCGTATGCCCGCCTTCAATGGGCCCGACTGATCTTTCCGAAGTCGAAGGTGACGAGCCGGTCGATGCGCAGACCGACTTCGGCCCACTCCCCCGGCTCCTCGCTGCTGGGCGGATCCATGAAGTAACGGGTAGGACCGTGCGCCATGATCCCCCGGATCTTGTCGTAGGTGGGGAACTCCTCGACCGTGGCGGCGGCGGCCGACCCCTCAGCCAGATCGACCAACGACGGGGACGAGCCGGGAACCGTGAGGTGCAGGACGCCCCGCCCGACGGTGTAGCGGACAGGTCGTCCTCTCGGGGTTCCCTCAGCATCGACCGTTCCCAAGATTGCGACCTGCTTCTGGCGCAAGAACGCGTCTGCTTCCTCTGCGGTCATGGCGATGGGCGAGGGGACGAGGGCATCCCCCAGAGCCATCGGGTCGGGTGCGTGCGCGACGGGTGCGACGGCCTCGGGCGGCGCCAGCGGTTCGCATACCGTCCACTCCTCGGGCACCACCCTCAGGTAGATCCGTTTGCCCGAGGCGACGTTCTGACGGACGCGTTCCAGATCGGCCCCGCCCATCACCTCGCCGCGGTCATCGACACCGAGAATCGTCTTCGGAATATCCTCCAGGTCCAGGACAACGGCAGTGCCGCGACATTCCACGGCGAAGTAGGCCGGGTCGTCGTCGGCCGACGTGACNNGTGTTGAAGTGAATGGCGCCATCGGCCCACAGCGGGGTGAGGGGATGCGTTGTCGGGCTCCCGTCACGGCGCCGGGTGACGAGGAAGCCGCGACCCACGGACTCGAGAAACCTCTCGACTCCCGGACCCAGCTGCGGACCTTGACCTGAGCTTGTCATGCACGAAACCTCACAGTTCGGGGACCGTCCCCGAGATATCGGTGGTGGGACCGGCCTTCGCCACCAGATCCGGAATCACCCCGGAGAGCTCCTCGGGGTCCCAGCGCGCCTTCTTGTTCACGCTCGGGCCGGCCCGCCAACCTTCGGCCACGCTGATGTACCCGCCGTGCACGTTGAAGATTCTCCCGGTCACGTCCCGCGACGCGGTACTGCCCAACCACACGACCAGCGGCGAGACATTGTCCGCCGCCAGCGGGGAGAAACCCTCGGCGAAACGGCTCGTGACCTCCTGCCCGAACGGCAGGTCTTCGTTCATCCGGGTGAGGGCCATGGGTGCGATGGCATTCACCGTCACCCCGTAGCGGGCGAGCTCGATGGCGGCGATGACCGCGAAGGCGGCTATCCCGGCCTTGGCCGCGCCGTAATTGATCTGACCCGCGTTCCCGTAGAGACCGGTGGCCGAGCTCGTGCAGATCACCCGGCCCTCGTTCTGCTGCCCGGCTTTGGCGCGCTCCCGCCAGTGCACGGCCGCCCAGCGAGTGGGGGCGAACGTGCCTTTCAGATGCACGCGCGACACCGCATCCCAGTCGCTCTCGGTCATGTTGACCAGCATGCGGTCTCGCAGGATCCCAGCGTTGTTGACGAGGGTGTCGATGGTGCCGAACGTCTCCACCGCATGGGCGATAAGGCTTCGCGCGCCGTCCCAATCCGAGGCGTCGTTGCTATCGGCCACCGCCTCCCCGCCGAATGCCCTGATCTCCTCGACCACTTCGTCCGCCGGAGCACTCGAGCCGCCTTCTCCGTCCATCGCCACCCCGAGGTCGTTCACCACGACCTTGGCACCCTGTCGGGCGAATTCGAGGGCGTGGCTCCGTCCCATGCCCCGGCCCGCGCCGGTGATGACCACAACCCTCCCCTCACAGATTCCGCTCATGGCCTCTCCTCGATCAGGACGTCCACAGTCTGTCGGTCCGATCCGACGCTCGTCGACTTTCGTTTCTTCTTAGCGCGGTGGTCCGGCTTGGGTGAATGCCGTGCCCGGCGGGTCGACGGCCCAGGCCGCAGCTTGTCCCCATCCATCCTCGAACACCAACTCGTGCAGCGGCCGGCGGCGGACGGGTCCGTGCCGCCCTGCCGGTCGACCCAGGGCGATCGTGGCCGCCATGAAGACGTGCTCGGGGATTCCGAGCAACGTGCGCAGCTCCGGCTCCACCATGGCATGCCAGCCGGTGAGCACGCCTCCGTACCCCAACGCCCGGGCCGCCAACAAGAGGTTCTGGCAGGCCGGGTAGATCGAGGCGCCCTCGGTGGGCGTGGGCTCCCGATAGCGCTCCAGGCACGGGAGCACGACGACGGGGATGTGCTCGAAGTCTTCGACGAAATGGCTCATGGTGGCCGCGAGCCGAGCCTTCGGGGATGACGAGACGGTGCCACTCCCGGTGTCGTAGCGATCGACCTGTCGCTTGGTCCCCCAGGCCCGTCGGGCGCCGTCGGCGATCAACCGGCGGGCCTTTTCGGCTCGCGGCCCATGCTGGAGGACGAGGAAGCGAAACGGTTGGCGGTTGGACCCGCTGGGCGCCCGCGTGGCCGCGAACAGCATTGTGGCCAGTGCCTCCTCGGGAACCGGCTCGGGTATGAAGCGCCGGATGGCGCGCGTCGTGGCGATCCCTTCGAGGAGTCCCACTGCATCGTCATCGGCCACTCGAGCCCTCACTCCCCTCGCCGCGCGCCACAGACGGCGCCATGCATCATCGACCTGCGTACGCCGGTGCTCCCGTGCTCGCGGGCGCAGCCTCGAGATACCCGATCCTGCCGTGATCGATGACCACGTCGCCGGACTGTGTTTCGGTCCGGAAGAGCGCCATGCCTGCACCGACGACCCATATGCGAACCGTCAAGGTGTCCCCGGGCCAGACCGGTTTCGAAAAGCGGCCGTTCATCGACACGAAGCGGGCCGAATCGGAGGCGCAGAGCGCGTGAAGGAGTAGCCGCCCGGTGAACCCGTAGGTGCACAGGCCATGGAGGATGGGGACATCGAAGCCCGCGAGCGTGGCGAACTCGGGATCGGAGTGGAGCGGGTTGCGGTCGCCCGACAAGCGGTACAGCAGGGCCTGGTCGCGTCGGGTCTCCGCCGCCACTACGTAGTCGGGCTCACGGTCTGGGGGTGCAGGCGCGCCGGCGGATGGACCCCGTTCCCCGCCGAATCCGCCGCCGCCCCGGACGAAGAGCGAAGAGGTCGTCGTGAATCGCCACTCACCCGTCGCGGCATCGACCGAGCGGCTCTCCACGGCAACGATGGCCCCGGCACCCTTGTCGTAGATTCCGGCCAGGCGGCTGGTCGTGACGACCTTCCCCTCCGGAGGAAGCGGGCCGGCCAGCTCGATCCCCTGTTCGCCGTGGACCGCCATGGTCGCATCGAAGGAGCCGGCCAACCCGAACGCCGCCGCACCGGTGGCCAGCACGACGCCGAAGGTGGGCAGCACTTCTTGTTCGACGCCGATGCTGTTCTCGGTGGTGAATTCGAGTTCGGAGCCGACCGGATCGACGACCCCGGCCCCGACCCCGAGCGCGTAGAGCAATGCGTCGGCCGACGTCCAGGCCTGTTCTGTGGGAGCTGCTTCCTCCCCCACGGCATCGAGGTTCCAACTCACGGGCGGTGCGCTCCGCCGCTTACTTGAAGCCGCCGCCGTCGACCACGAGCCGTTGACCCGTGACGTTGGAGGCCGCTTCGCTGACGAAGAAACGGACTGCGTTGGCCGTGTCCTCGGGTTCGCAGACCCGACCCAGGGGAAAGCGGTCATTGAGGTCGTGGATCTCATCGACCTTCATGGCGGCCTTCACCAGCCGGCGTCCCATCTCCGTATTCGAGAGCCCTGGGACCACGATGTTCACGTGGATTCCTGCCCGAGCCTCTTCCTTGGCCAACGTATACGCCAGCGACTCCTGCGCCGCCTTCGCCATGTTGTAGTTGCCTGCGTACGGATCGTTCGTGATGGCCGAATTGCTCGAGATCATCACGATGTCCCCCCGTGGCTGCTCCCGCATGCTGGGCAGCACGAGTTGGCACATGTGGTGAGACCCGAACGCCATGGTGCCGACGACACGCTCGAGCTCCTCGACCGGGGTCATGGCCACCGGCGTCCCCCGATTGGTGACCCCGGCGTTGTTCACGAGGATGTCGACGTGCCCGAAGTCGGCCAGCACCTGGTCCACGACGGCGCGGCATTCATCGAAGGACGCCACCGACCCCTGGTAGGCCTTTGCCTTGCCGCCGAGCGCCTCGATGTCGGCCACGGTCTGCTGTGCGGCCTCTTCGTCCTTGCGGAAATTGACGGCGACTTGCGCGCCATCTGCGGCCAGCCCCAGACAGATGGCTCGGCCTATGCCTCGCCCTCCGCCCGTCACGATTGCTACCCGGCCTTCGAGGCTCATCGGTACTGCTCCTTTCGTTGGAACGGCGAGGATGCTCGTTTCATCAGACTGGCACTCCCAGGTACGTCTCGCCTCTCGGCTTCCCGCCCGCTCCCGAGGACCGCAAGGATCTCCGAGGTCGTTGCGCCCACCCCGTCAATGCAGGATTTCCGGGTCCCGGCGCAATTCCTGGCGGGCCATCGCCTCGAACATGCCCGAGAAATCGTTCCCTCGAAAGAGCTCGCCGTAGCGCCATGCCACGTCAGGATCCATCGGCACACCGCCGCCGGCGGCGGCAACGCGATACGCCTGCCGGCACCGCCACTCGAAGGACGTGGCGCGCAGGTAGATCTGGCGGATGCTCTCTCCGACGATCAGCACACCGTGGTGCGCGAGCAGCGCGATATCGGCATCATCCATCGCATCGACCACGGCCCGCGCATTTGAGACTTGGTCCACCGCTCCTTCGTATTCGCTGTACACGGCGACCTTGGCGTTGGTGAACGCACCCGTCTGGTCATACACCTCAGGGGCGCGCCCGATGTCGGCCCACAACGTGCCGTATTCGGGATGGTTATGGAGGGCGACCGTCACGTCGCGGGTGCGATGCAGCTCCAGGTGCACCAAGATGGCGGGCGTAATGGTCCATTTTCCGCCGAGAAGGTTCCCGTCCCCGTCCATCGACATGATGTCGCTCGCCTGCAGCTCTCCCCAGACCAGGCCGTAGGGGTTCACCAAAAAGGTGCCGTCGGGCTGGCGATAGGTGATGTGCCCCGCCAGGTGATCGTTGTACCCCTCCCGGTAGAGGATCCGGGCCAGCAGCGCGAGCTCCTGCGCCGCCGTGAGCTCCGGGAACGCCGGGGCAATCGGACGTTCCTGGCTCTCGATGTACAACCCGTCGGGCTTGAAGGTCAGCGTCACGTCAGATCACCTCGCCACTCGCGCCACGACCGCTTCGAGGCGGGGTCCGTACAGACCGAGCGCGTTCGATGAGAACAGCTTTTGTTCCAGCTCGGCTCCGAGACCCCTGTCCTGCACCTTCTTGATGACGCCGGGGTAGGAGGCATCGAAGTGCGGGTAGTCGGAGGCGAAGCAGATGTTGTCGGCCCATCCTTGGCGGCATGCCTCTTCCAGCCCAGGTTCACCGATCTCGAAGGTGAGCCAGGTGCGCTTGTTCACAAGCCCGTGCGGATCTCCGCCCAGAAAATCGGCGGGAGCGAACTCATAGTGCTCCTCGATGCGATCGAGCCACGTCGGTGCCCAGCCACACCCTGCTTCCATGAAACCCAGGCGAAGACCCTCGAAGCGGTCCTGGATGCCCATCACGGTGGTGACCAGCATCGCCGTCATTTGTTCGAAGACGTGGCTCGAGACATGGCACGCGGCGTAGCAGGGCATACGATCCTGCCCGACGGTGTCGATCCCGTGGATGTACGCCTCGTGGAATGTGATCGGCACGTCGAGCTGTGCCGCCGTCTGCCACAGAATGTCGTAGGCCGGGTCATCGATCGTGCGCCCGGCAATGCGGTTGGGCCGGATGATCCCACCGACGAATCCGTACTGCTGCACCGCGCGGTGCAACTCTTCGGCGGCCAACTCGGGGTCCTGCTGCGGAAGAAGCGCCATGCCGACCAATCGATCGGGTGCATGCGCACAGTATTCGGCGAGCCAGTCGTTATACGCCCGGCAGAGGGCCTGCGCCACATCCGGCCGCTCGAAGAGGAAGAAGAGCTGCCCGGCACTCGTGAAGAGCACGGCGAGATCGATGCCCTCCGCATCGAGCACCTCGATGCGGACCTTGGGATCGCGGCCACCCTCCTGGCGGACGCCGCCGGCCGAGGTGTGGTTCTCGTTGCCGCGGGGAAAGGGGAACGGCATCACCCATGGTCTGCCCTCGATCGACCGGGGTGCGCCCGGCTCCTTCGGCACGACGTCCTCGGCTATGGACCGCAGGTGGTCGGGAACGGCTTTGACGAGTTGGGCCAGGTCTTCTTCGACGTGCCCGTCGGCGTCGATGATGAGCGTAGATACCGCCACAACCCCCCGTTTCACCAAAGGAGCTTGGCTCCAATTAATGAGAATACTATTCCGAGGCCTGCGCAATGTAAATACGGGCGGAACCCCGCCCTGGGCGAAACGGCTACACCGCGGGGCGCGCCCGCTTCGTGCCCGGCGTCGCCGCGCCTCGTCCCGACGCACCATGACGGCCGGATGCCGCGCTCCCGGGCTCGGCCCCGAGGCCGCTCAAGATGAAGTCCACGAGGAACTCGATGTCCTCTTCCGATGGGACCCGGCGGCTCAGCACGTACGTCTCGGTCGTCGAACCCGCCAGACGAAAGATCGTCATGGCCGCCTTCAGCGGATCCGTGGACCGGGCGGCGCCCTCCTCCTCTGCCAGTCGGATGGCTGCGACAAGGGGCTCGACGAGAAGCTGATTCAACCGGTTGCACTCTTCGGGGTACTCCGCCTGAAGTTCGTGGCTGTTCATCATGACGCCGCGGGTGGCCGACGCAGCGCCCGGCACGGCAGCTTGGGACATGATCCCCACCACCCAGTTACGGACTTTGCCGATGCCGGTCGCCGCCTTGGCCGTCTGATGCTCCAGGTAGGTGACGAGCTCTCGTTGCCCTTCGTCGAGAATCGCCAGGAACAACTCGCTCTTGCTCCGGAAATGCTTGTAGAAGGCCTGGTTCGAAAGACCGGCCTCGCGCACGATGTCGCTCACCTTGGGGTTCGTCGTCTGCTGGCGGTCCATGACGGTCACGGCGGCCCGGATCAATCTCCTGACCTCGTCGATGTAGGTCGAGTACCGACTCGCCAGTGTGCGCTCAACCGAGCGGATTGCCAGCGGTCGCTCCGCGTCGCCCAGAGGAGGAATCGTAGACACAAGGACCGCAACTGTAGACCCCGCTTGACGTGGCACGCCGACCCTCCGCGCCGTGCAAGGGCGCGCGGTTCAACGAACGAGATCCTTGAAGGGCACGTCCTTGTCCGCACGGACGTCACCGGGCAGCCCGAGAACCCGCTCGCCGATGATGTTGCGCTGGATCTCGTCACTGCCCGCCGCGATCCGGAAGGACGGCGCACTGAGGAATTGCTGCTGCCAGAAGCCATGGCCAGGCGCCGCTTCACCCGACAGCATGCCCAGGGGGCCCTGCAGCGAAAGGGTCAACTCGGCGGTCTCCTTTGCGCTCAGCGCGAACAGGAGCTTGGCGACCGAGGTTTCGGGAGACGACATGCCCTTGCTCAATGCCGTCTGGATGCGAAAGCCCAAATACCGGGAGATCTCGCTCTTGATGAAGCAATCGGCCAGCCGTTGCCGCAGGATGGGATCTGTGGTGGACCCGCACTCCCGGGCCAACTGGAGGATCTGGGGAAAGCTCGATGTCCCGCGACCCGCGGTGCGCTCGTTGGCCAGTGTCGTCATGGTGGCCCGCCAGCCACCGTTGACCTCGCCGACCACGTTGGCCGCCGGCACCCGCACATCGGTAAGGAAGACCTCGTTGAACGTGGCGCCCCCCGTCATCTGTCGCAGCGGTCGCACCTCTACGCCCGGGCTGCGCATGTCGAGGAGAAAGAAGGTGATCCCACGGTGCTTCGGTGCTTCCGGATCCGTCCGCGCCAGCAATATCCCCATATCCGAGTGATGGGCGCCCGAGCTCCACACCTTCTGGCCGTCTATGGTCCATTCGTCACCGTCCCGCACGGCCCGTGTCGACAGGCTGGCCAAGTCCGAACCCGCGCCGGGCTCGCTGAACAGCTGGCACCAGACCTCCTCGCCGCGCAGCATCGCCGGGAGAAACCGACGGCGTTGCTCGTCCGTCCCGTGTCCGATGATCGTCGGGCCCGCCATGCCGATACCCACCGCGAAGAGGCCCGACGCCACGTCGAACTTCGCCTCTTCCTCGCGGAAGATCATCGCCTCGACGAAGGAGCCGCCCCGGCCCCCGAACTCGACCGGCCAGGTGATCCCGGCATACCCGCCGTCATAGATGCGGTGTTGCCATAGCTTTCCCTCCTTGACGAAGATGTCATCGAAGTCGTAGAAGGAGTGCGACGTCGCGAGTTGCCCGGGGTCCCGCTCCCTGGCGTTCGCCGTCATCCAGGCATGGACCTCTGCGCGAAACGCTGCCTCTTCCTCGGTGTCGTCGAAATCCATGTTCTCTCCTTGTCGATCGATCGATGCGCGGCGTTGATCCTGTGGCCTCAGTCGGTGACCGGCCGCCAGAACGGGAGACCCACGTCGTCGGCCGCCTTCAACAACAACACCTCGAGTGCCATGCCGATGTGAAGTTGCTCGACATCACAGTCGACGATGTTGCTCATCATCCGGACACCTTCGTCGAGCTCGACGATCCCCACCGCGTAGGGAGAGAGCGCAGCGAACGCCGGCGACCGGTTCTGGCGGATGATGGTGTAGGTGTGGAGCGTGCCGCGCCCGGAGGCGTCGACCCACTCGGTCTCCCCGGCGCACGTCGTGCACAAGGCTCGCGGGTAGAACTGGAACACTCCGCAGGTGGTGCAACGCTGCACGACCAATCGACCCTCGGCCGCGCTCTGCCAGTAGTGGCGCGAGGCGTTGTCGGGGGCCGGGAGCGCCCGGAGTCCTATCGTTTCTTGCAGGCCTTCGATGCTCATGACTTGCCCTCCTTGCCCAGAATGACGGTACTGATACAGGAGAGAGACCCCCCTGAGCCGCACGCCACCGCTATCTCACAATCCGGCACCTGGGACGCACCACCTTCCCCGCGCAATTGGCGCACGGCCTCGTTGATGAGGAAGATCCCCCTCATGCCCGGGTGGCAGGCCGACAGCCCTCCCCCATCGGTGTTCATGGGTTGCTTGCCACCGCGCCGGAGCACGCCCGAATCGACGAACGCCCCGCCCTCGCCCTTCTTGCAGAACCCCATGTCCTCGAGGAGGAGGAGCACGGTGATCGTGAAGCTGTCATACACCTGAATGGTGTCGACGTCTTCGGGGCGTACGCCGGCGCGCCCGAAGGCCTCAGGCCCGCACTGCGCCGCGGCCGTCGTCGTGAAGTCAGGCATCTGGCTGATCGTCCAGTGGCTCTGGGCCGCCGCCGATCCCAGCACGTAGACGGGTGGCTTGGCCAGATCGCGTGCCCGCTCCTTGGTGGTCATGATGAAGGCACCACCCCCGTCGGAGATCACGCAGCAGTCGAGCTTGTGCAGTGGGTCCGCAATCATGCGCGAATTGAGAACGTCATCGACCGTGATCGGGTCGCGGTACTGGGCGAACGGGTTGAGCGTGGCGAACTCGCGCACGCCGACGGCGATCTCAGCCAGCTGCTCGGGCGTCGTCCCGTACTCGTGCATATGCCGTCGGGCGGCCATGGCGTAGCCCCCGGCCAGCACGTTGCCCCAGGAGTTCTCGAAAGCCGAGGGGCCTTGGACCCGGGTCCCTCCCGTCGAAAAGGTGCTCGTGCCGAGCATGCGCCCGACACGAGAGAGCATGTCCGACCCGTAGGTCACCAGGACGACGTCGCACAACCCCATTTCGATGGCGGCCGCCGCGTGCTGGACGTAGAACTCGAAGGTCGAGCCGCCGACCGAGGTTCCATCGATCCAGCGGTGATTGATGCGCAGGTACTCGGCCATGTTCGGCGCGTCGTCGACGTTGGAATTGAATCCGGTGCCGGCGCACATGTACCCGTCGATGTCGGACTTCTCGAGCCCGCAATCGGCCAACGCTCTGCGCAGCGCCAACGCGTGATGGTCCATGGCGTCGAGCTCAGGGACGACCGGATAGTCGCTCCAGCCGATACCGACGATGACGGGGTCACGCGATCCCATGCACTCTCCTTCGTGGTTTCCATTGATGTTGCACGACACTGTGCGACCCCGCTCGGGCCCATTCGCTACCGTGTGACCGTTCGCCGACCACGGAGAGGGAGATTGTATGGTCATCGGGACCGAGGACGCGAGGCCGGGCCGGAGCGGCCCATTGACCGGCATCCGCATCATTGAGGTGGCGGGTCTCGGTGCAGGGCCCTTCTGCGCCATGATGCTGGCCGACATGGGAGCTGATGTCGTGCGGGTGGACCGGCCGACCCCGCCGACGAACGCAGGCGTGCTCGGTCGAAACCGGCGGTCGATCGCCGTCGACCTCAAAGCCGACGAGGGGCTCTCCTTGCTGCTCGAGCTGGTCGGGCGGGCCGACGGCCTCATTGAGGCATTCCGTCCCGGCGTGGCGGAACGACTCGGGTTCGGGCCGCAGGCCTGCCACGCCAAGAACCCGAAGTTGATCTACGGACGTGCGACCGGGTGGGGGCAGGAGGGTCCCTGGAGGATGATGGCGGGCCACGACATCAACTACATCGCGCTGTCGGGGGTGCTCAGCATGGTGGGTCGTCCCGGTGAAGCGCCGGTCCCCCCGCTCAACCTCGTCGGCGACTTCGGGGGCGGCGGCATGATGCTGGCATTCGGGATGGTGTGCGCCATGCTCGAGTCGCGCATCTCGGGAGCCGGGCAGGTGGTGGACGGAGCCATGGTCGACGGAAGCGCCCTGCTGGCCACCATGTTCTTCGAGATGATGGCGCGCGGGATGTGGAGCGAGAACCGTGGGACCAACGCGCTCGACGGGGGTGCTCCCTACTACGACTCGTACGAGACCTCCGATGGGAAGTGGGTGGCGGTCGGCGCGGTGGAGAGCCAGTTCTGGGCCGCCTTCGTGGAGCTTCTCGGCATTGGCGGCCCCGACCTCCCCGAGCAGATGGACCAGGCCACGTGGCCCGCGCTGCGCGCGCGCATCGCCGCGGCCATCGGACAGCGCACCCGTGACGAGTGGAGCGAGCTGGCAGCGGGTACCGACACGTGCCTGACGCCCATCTTGACCCCGCTCGAGGTGCTGGACCATCCGCACAATCGGGCACGCGCCAGCTTCGTCATGGTGGGTGACGAGCTGCAGCCCTCGCCTGCTCCCCGCTTCTCGCGCACACCCCCCGCCGATCCCACCCCGCCGCCGAGGGTGGGTGCCGATGCCGGGGCGGTGCTGGCCGACTGGGGGTTCGCCGACGATGAGATCGCGCGGTACGAGCAGCGTGGTGCCTTCTCCTCGCTGGCGTGAAGGAAGGGCCCCGGTCGTCACGACACCGGTCGCACGCCGGGCTTGCGCACCGTCACGTTGCCGCGCACGCGGGTCTGGCAGGCGAGGCGGATGACCTTGCCCTCGTACCAGGAGCGGCCGGAGAAGTCCTTCAATGCGGTCGATTCGAGCGCGTTGGGTGGCTCGAGATTCTGCTCGCCCTCGATGACTTCGAAGAAGCAGGTGTGGCACTCCGCCAACCCGTGACAGATCGTCGGCCAGAAGAGCCCCTGGCGCTCCGCCTCCGCCATCACACTCTTGCCCTCGGCCACTTCGACGTCGATACCCGAGGGCTCGACGTGAACGGTCACCACGGCCGTCGCACCTGCGCCCGCG
>PMLV01000239.1 GCA_003160635.1 Acidimicrobiaceae bacterium
CGGGAGCGCTCACAGCGTCACACTAAACCTCCCGCTCCTCGCCAACCGGCCGGTAGCATCAGAGTGTGAGGGTATCGACACGCGGCGACTACGCCAGCCGGGCACTTCTCTCGCTGGCCCTGCACGGCGCGGAGACGCCCACGTCCGTGCGCGACATCGCGGAGCGGACCGCTCTCCCCCAGCCCTACCTCGAACAGATCCTCCTCGCCCTCAAAGGGGCCGGGCTGGTGCGTTCCAAAAGGGGCGTGGGAGGCGGGTACGTCCTGGCCCGTCAGCCCGAGGACATCAGCCTGGCCCAGATCGTCTCGGCCGTCGACGGGCCCATCGCCGCCGGAGACTTCGGCGAGCCCCACGCGGACGGGGCCTGCGACCACGAGGGCCAGTGCGTCCTGCTCGCCGTCTGGGCCGACGTCGGCGAGACCATCCGCACCCATCTCCAATCCTTCAGCCTGGCCGACATGGTGGCCCGCGCCCAGGGCAACGTCACCGCATCCGCCTAGCGTCCCCGGCCGGCCGTCGAGCCCGGCGCCCTGCGTCAGGCCTGCGCCAGCAAGGTTCCTGCCGGTCCTACATTCCACTGGGAGACCACCGGGGTGTCACGGTCCCAGCCAAGGATGCTCACGGTACCCGTGGCCAGAGCGAAGAGCCGGCCGGCGACAGGTGGTAATCCCACCCATCGTGCGGCCAGGACCCGCAGGACGTGTCCGTGGGCCACGCAGAGCGTGTCGCCGTCGACCTGCCGAGCCCGCTCGATGACCCGGTCCACCCGGCGGCCCACGTCGGCTGCCCTCTCCCCGTCGACGACACCGTCGTTCCACAACGTCCATCCCGGCCGTTGGGCGCAAATCTCGGCCGTGGTCCGTCCTTCGTAGGCGCCGTAGTCCCACTCCATCAGATCGGGCTCCGGTTCCCCTTCGAATCCAGCGAGCGCACAGGTGGCGGAAGCCCGCTGGAGGGGACTGGTGAGGATCTGGGCGAAGGTCATGCCGCGGAGGAGCTCACCCGCCGCCTTGGCCTGCTCGCGCCCCAGATCGAGCAAGGGAATATCCGTCCGCCCGGTGTATTGACCGCTCTGCGACCATTCGGTGGCCCCGTGCCTGAGCAGCACCATTCGCGAGGTCATGCGATGTAGGTCACCAGAAGCGGCCGCGGCGCGCAACTCGAGGTTGGCACACCCCCGTGGAATGCTCGAGCACCTACCGGTGTTGTACAAGTCAGATTCAGAGAAGAGCACCCCGGGTACGAAGGAATGAGAGAGATCGCAGAGCGTCGGGAGAGAAGTTGATGAAAAGCGCGGTGAGTACATCCGACACCCTTGGACTGATGTTGAAGGACCTGGACCAGTTCCCCATGCCCGATCACGAGCAACAGGTGGAATTGGCCAAGCGGGTTGCGGCCGGTGACGAACTGGCACGCAAGCAGATGGTGGCGGCCAACCTCCGGTTGGTCGTGCACTGGGCCAGGCGATACCAAGATCGCGGCGTTGACATGGCTGACCTCGTCCAAGAAGGCTCGTTCGGCCTCATGAGGGCCGTGGACAAGTTCGACTGGGAGCGAGGCTTCCGATTCTCGACCTACGCCACCTGGTGGATCCGTCAGGCGCTCCAGCGCGCCGTGCAGCAGCACGGACGCACGATCCGCATCCCGCTCGAGGTGGGCGAGCAGATCCAACGCCTGGAGTTGACCAAGGCTCAACTGGCCACCACCCTCGGGCGCACACCGACGGTGGCAGAGTTGGACGAGGCCACGGACATGACGGCCGACGAGCGCTACGCCCTCGAGGACGTCGCTCGTGTGACGGCGTCCCTCGACCAGCCTGCAGCCTCGGAGTCGGCCACGACCCTGGGTGAGCTGGTGGCCCCGGACGAGTCCGACTTCGTCGCCGACGTGGAGCAGACGATGGTCTACGACCGGGTGCGCGACGCCGTAGAGAAGTTGCCCGACCTTCAGCGCGACGTGTTGCGGTTACGGTTCGGCTTCGGAGGTGATTCTCCGGCCTCTCTGCAGTCCACGGCGGAACGGCTGGGTGTAGGGGTGCGGCGCGTTCGCCGGGCCGAAGAGGAGGCGTTAGCGGCCCTTTCGTTCGACGCCGACGTCCTCGGCGTCCACCAAGCCGCCTAGGAACGTCTCGAGGTCCTCGGGGAGCGGGGCGGAGAACTCCTTGCGCTCACCGCTTCCCGGGTGCGTGAAGGCCAATCTGTAGGCGTGGAGAAAGAACCGACCGGGACCCAGAGCCCTCTCCGGTGCTCCGTAGCGGGCATCGCCGACCACCGGGTGGCCGATCGCCGCCATATGCACACGGATCTGGTGGGTTCGCCCACTTTGGAGGCTGAGCTCCAGCAACGTCGTCGGGCGGGGCACGAGCCGTCGTTCCAGCACCGTGTACCCGGTACGGGCCGACCGCCCGCCGGCTGAGACGGCCATCTTCGTGGGCGTGCGGGTTGACCGTCCGATCGGAGCATCGATCTCGCCCCGGTCGTCGGCCACTTCCCCCTCGACCAGGGCGATGTAACGGCGTTCCATACTCCGATCGGACAGCTGCGCAACGAGGTCCCGGTAGGCCGACTCCGTACGGCCCACGACCAGCAGCCCCGACGTCCCCTTGTCGAGCCGGTGCACGATCCCCGGCCGATCACCCGGGCAGACACCGGCGGACACCAGCGCGGCCAGGTCGGGGAAGCGGGCCAGCAATCCGCCGACCAAGGTGCCCTCGTGATGGCCGGCCCCTGGATGCACCACGAGGCCGGCCGGCTTGTCGACGACGGCCACCTCGGCGTCGGCGTACACCACCTGAAACTGGACGCCGGCCTCCGCCTCCACCTCGGCGCCGCCGGCTTCGGGCAACGCAATGGTGAGAATGGCACCCTGCTTCAGCGAGTTGCGCCCGATGGTCACAGGGATGTCGTTGACCAGGACCCGACCAGAAGTGATGAGCCCGGCCGCGACGGCCCGCGACACGTTCGCCAACATGGCGACGGCGCGATCGATCCGTACCCCGGCCAGCAGCGGCGGGACCTCGACGACGAGCATCCCGTCCGCCTCGCTCATGTCGCCGTTCCTGCCGGACGGCCGAAGACAAGGTAGGCGGCGACGACGATCACTCCGATGGTGATGCATGCGTCCGCCACATTGAAGGTGGGCCAGTGACTCAACGTGATGAAGTCTGCCACCCGGCCATGGTGCACCCCGACGATCCGTTCACTCAGATTCCCCAGGCCACCGCCGAAGACCAGGCCGCCTCCGATGGCGGGCGTCATGGTGCGTACGCGCGCGAGGAGGACGCCCAACACGACGACGCCCATCCCGAGCACGACGGTCACCAACGTCGATCTGCCGGTGAACAGGCTGAAGGCCAGGCCGGAGTTGAATTGCAGCGCCAGTCCGAAAGGCCCCCACAGGTGGACTGCCTGGTGAAGGTGGTCCACCGCCAACGTCGTCGTGACACGATCGGCCACAACGACGAGGGTGGCCAGTGCGAGGGCCGCCACCCGCGCCCGAGCGGTGCCGCTCGGGTTTAGCGGCGCGACAGCCCTCCGCTCTTGCAGGCCACGCAGAGCCGGGCGTACGGAAGGGCTCGCAGCCGAGGCTTGGGGATCGGTTGGAAGCATCGCTCGCAGTAGCCGTAGGTCTTGTCCGCCACGCGTTCGCTGGCGTAGTCGATCTCTTCGACGGCGAGGGCCGCCTGACCCGAAAGGGCCAAATTCCGCTCCCGGTCGACCGTGACCGTGCCGCCCTCTCCTGACTCCTCGTCGAACTGGACGTCACCCGGCTCGCGCTCGAGTGCGAGCGAGTCGGCCTCGGCCCGTAGCGACGTGGCCTGTTCCTGATAGATCACCCGTTCCTCGGCCAGCAATCCGGTGATCTCTTCCAAGAATTTGAGGTCCTTGGCGTAAGGACCCGTCTTGGGTCGAACCGGTGCGGGAGGCTTGGGCTTGGGCGTGAACGTGCTCCGGACCGGCGCGGGCGCCGCCGTGTCGATTTCTTGGGCCTCAGTGTCCACCGGGGAGGCCGGTGGGGTCACTGTCGCCGCCGGCTTTGCCGCCTTCTTCGCCGGCCCTGCGGCTTTCTTCGCCGCCGGAGCAACGTTCTTGGTGATGGTCGTCTCTTTGTTCACAGACCCGCCACTCTTTGCGGGTTTCTTCGCAGCCTGAGCGTTCTTTGTCGGCACAGCTTTCTTGGTTGGCGGAGGATTCTTCGTCGGCGAGGCATTCTTTGTCGGGGGAACCGTTTTAGTCGCCGATACTGCCTTGGTAAGCGCACTCTTCTTCGTCGGCGCAGCCTTTTTGGCTGCTGCCGGCGGGCGCGATGCAGGCACCTTCTTCGCAGCGGTGGCCTTGCTCGCTGGGCTCATCTTGTCCTCCTTCCCGGCCATTGATGTGACCGGTTCCCTGACGACAATCGCGTCGAGGGAGCGGGTGACCATAGCGGACAGCGGCCCGGGGGGGCAATACCCCCCGATTCAGATTACGCGGTGCGTGGCACTCCGCTCCCGGAGGCCTCGGTGACGGATCCGAGGCTCAGCGTCGGCTGGTCGTCCACATCGATACCTCCCTTGGCGGGAGATTCGTCGGAGGCGCTCGCGATCGCGGCTGGTTTCGGGGCCGGCGTAGCTTTTGGACGTACGCCCATCAGCGCATTAGCCGGCTGCACGTTCTCGTCGACCCAATTGAGAATCTCGGTGAGGGCATCGCGCAGGCGGTTCCTCTCCGATTCGAGGTGCCGCGCCATGCTCTCGACATCGGTGGCCAATTCGTTCCGGGTCGCCTCCAGGCGGGCCACCTCGTCGCGCACCTGCCGCTGCGACTCCGCCTGCAGATTCGCCGCCGCCGCCTCTGCCGTCGCCATTGCTGACCGCGCCTTTTCCTCTGCTTGGGCGATGGTCGCAGCAGCCTCGGCTTCGCTCTCGCGCTTGATCTGATCGACGAACTTCTGAGCCAACAGCAGGGTCCGCTGCAACGTCTCGTCGGAGGGCGGGATGTCGAGCGCGGTCCCGGTGGCCTGCACCGGGACCGGGGCAGCGACGGGCGCGGGAGCCACCGCCTCGGGAGCGGGAGGAGCTGCGGGTGCTTCTGCTGCCGCATCGCGCACGTCGCGCTCCAGTTGGACGATCCGATCGCCTGCTTGACGCAGCCGTTCGTTCAACTGGCGGAGGGTTTCCTGTACCGCTTCGGCCTCCTGGGCGGCCCGGTCGAGGTACTCGTCGACCTCGTCGACGTTGTAGCCCTTCAGCCCGAGGCGGAATTCAACGGTACGAAGCGTGTCGAGAATAGATGACGAAGTCGGCGCACTGTCCATGGGGCGAGTCTACCCATCCCCTCTTTGCGAAGCGGGAATGGTCCTAGGGGCATGATGATTTATTCGCATTCGACGAAGGCCATGTTTTCCACAGTCCTTCACAATTGCTGTAGAGGCGATAGAAATGCACGGGATGATGAATATGACCACGTTTGACAGTGGCCGCAGACGTGCCGCCGATTAAATCAA
>PMLV01000225.1 GCA_003160635.1 Acidimicrobiaceae bacterium
AAGAAGCAGGACGGCAAGACCTACTACTACCTGACCGAATCGGCCCGAGTGAACGGCAAGCCGCGCATCGTCTCCCAGCAGTATCTGGGCAGCGCCGACGAGATTGCCCAACGACTCTCAGAAGCTGGACCCGGTGAACCGGACCGCTCGCAGCACCTCGCTTTCGGCGATGTCGCTGCGGTGTGGGGAATGCTCGATCGACTCGGTGTTGTGGGCATCATCGACGACGTGGTCGGTTCTCGGCGCTCCGACGCCGCCGCCTCGGTCGGGACCTACATCGCACTGGCCGCTCTCAACCGAGTGGTCGCCCCATGTTCGAAGTTGGCCTTTTCAGACTGGTGGGTCAAGACGACGGGTGACCGCCTGGTCGGTCATCTGTCTCCGGGCGCGCTGGACCACCGGAGGTTCTGGGACGCCATGGACACCATCACCTTGGCCCAGCTCATCGAGATCGAACGCCGCATCACCGAAGCCATGGTCGATGTATTCGATCTCGATCTCTCCGGGCTCGTTCTCGACATGACCAACTTCGCCACCTACATCGATTCTTCCAACGATCGGGCACCGATCGCCCAGAGAGGTCACGCCAAACAGAAACGAAACGACCTGCGCCTGGTCGGTCTGGCACTGGTGGTGAGCACCGACGGGGGGATCCCCCTCCTCAGCCACGCTTATGCCGGCAACCATCCTGACGTGACCCGGTTCGCCGACGTTCTCTCCGAACTCATCACCCGTTGGGGTGCGCTGGCCAAAGAGAGCGACCAGCTCACCTTGGTCTATGACGCCGGACAGGACTCAGAGGCCAACCAAGCCGCGGTCGCCGCCAGCCCCTTGCACTTCGTCGGCTCCCTGCCACCATCGCAGCACCCTGACCTTTTGGCCATCCCCAAAGGACACTACGAAGTCGTCGACGCCGAACGGTTTCCCGGCCTCAGGGCCGTCGAGACGAGAACCACCGCGCTGGGGGCGGAGTACCGGGTCATCGTCACCCACTCAGAGGCCTTTCACACCAAGCAGTCCCGCGGGTTCGACCAGACGCTCTCCAAGGCGCGTCGAGCATTGGTCGCCCTGTCGGGGCGACTCAAGCGAGGCAAGACCAGAAAAGACCGGGACGCCGTTGAAGCCGAGATCGCCAGCATCGCCAAGCCCCGTTGGGTCTCCCGGGTCATCAGCACGACGCTGAGCGGTAATCGCCCGGCCGCGTTCCGCCTGACCTTCAGCGAAGACGCCCGGGCCCGGCGGGCACTCGAAGAAGAGCTCTTCGGCAAGCGGGTCCTCTTCACCGACCACGACGACTGGGAAGTGGCCGACGTCATTGCGGCGTATCGATCACAACACCACGTCGAGTCGGACTTCCGCCAGATGAAGGATCGCACCGTGGTCTCGTTCAGCCCCATGTTCCACTGGACCGACGACAAGATCCGCGTGCATGTTTTTTACTGCGTGCTCGCCCTAGCGCTGGCCCGGCTCATGCGCCGAGAGGCGTCCCAGGCCGGCTTGGACATGAGTGTGCGCGAGCTGCTCTGCTCCCTCAGTGAAATCGAAGAGACCGTGCTGCTCTACCAAGGCGATCGGGGCCGCCCCCGGGCCCGGCGGATGCTGACAGAAATGGACCCAACCCAAGGACGCCTCTATGAACTCTTCGGCCTCGCTGCTCACGCTCCGACACGCTGAGCTAGGTACTACACCGGTCGCTTCCAAAGATTGACGTTGAGCTGGGTAAATGTGGCATCAGACTCAGATAGCCCGGAAACTCCCGCTAGTGCTTCCGGCACCTGACGCCCCTGCGCCGGGGATTGCGCCGGGCGCGGTAGTGGACGGCGTAACTACTTGAGCGCCCGACGCGGTGGCGGCAATAGCGGCGGTCGTCGTGGTGGTCGATGGTTCCTCGGGCGTGGCGTATTGGATTGCCGGAAGGACTCCGTCCAACGCGCCGACCATCGCCGGGTTGGTTCCCTGCATCCCGAGGGCCCACACGTCAACTCCGCCCAGCCCGTTCTGATCTGCGAGATGGGCGATCTGGTACAGCGATGTTGGATCATCGAAGAACGTCTCGTGCCACTGGCTGCCCACTTGGTAAGCCGTCCACGCCGTATCGGTCACCGAGTCCCAGTACACAGGATGCCCGGTTCCTACTATTTCGCTATCGCTCTGCGTCGTAGCCGAGCCCGACGCGGTGGCAGACAGTGTGTTCCCGGTCGTCGGCCAGTCCTCTCCGAACAAGGGCGTGCCCAAGATCACCTTGTTGGCCGGCACTGCCGCGGCGTACTGCTCGGCGGTGGTGAGATCGCTGAAGAGCGATGAGGTGAGCGAGGAGCTGGCCTGCGCCGTGGCGGCGACATTGGGTGAGTACTCCATGACGAAGAAGGCGTCGAGTGCGCCCGCCAAGGCGGAAACGTTGTAGAAACCGTTGGGGTCGCCGGCTGCCGATGCGTAGGTGTCCATCGTCACCTGCCAGTGTGCATTGACGCTATGCAGGGTGTTCGAGACCGTCGTCACCAAGCGGGTCAAGCCGGCTTGGTCGGCATCGCCCGATCCTTCGAGGTCCAGATTCACCCCGTCGAGGTTTTTCGCTTCGATTGCTCCGATGAGCGCCTTCGACAGTGTGATGGCGGCTGCTGGAGTGGAGGTCAACGCATCGAGGGAGCGTTGGTCGAAGTCGTTCACCGTGAGGACAACCCTGGTTCCCCTAGCATGGGCTCGGGTGATCAGTGTGGAAAGTGCCTGGCTCTCATAACCATTCCAGCCCGCGCCGGACTCGTCCAAGGATCCATTGGCATTGAGACCGAGGGAGAAATAGGCGAGCGTTGTCAACCCGGCCAAGTCGAACCCGGCGCTTTGATCCAAGCTCCAGTAGGGGTGTGGGGTGCAAGCACAGGATGCCGGTGCCGCGCAGTCCCAAGATCGCGCAATGGACATGCTCTGGCGATGTCGAAGCACGCGTTCTTCAGCGATTGACGGCGAGATGCGCGAGGAACGGCGCCGACGGTCGTGCGCATCATGGGCAAGGTATTACGCAGAAACTGCACGCGTTCCTGGGCCGGATCTGGTCCGGTCCCGGACATTTGGGTCAAGCAGCGATGGAGTACTCGCGCAGAACGCCGCCGAGTCGGTCGACTCGCTTGATCTGCATCGAGGCATCAAGTGGCCTGGCCGAGACGTAGGGGATCGGGACCTCGAGATCGATCCCGCGATGCGGCCGAGCTGTGTTGACTGGTCGACGAACTCGGTGAGCACGCGTTCGAGGTGACGCGCGTTTCTGATGAGCAGCCAATCGAGGCACTCGCGACGGGCGGTGCCGATGAATCGCTCGGCGAATGCGTTGGCCCGAGGAGCGCGCACGGGCGTCTTGATGACCCGAGCGCCGATGCTTCGAAAGATTTCATCGAAGGGCCCGACGAACTTGGCGTCCCGGTCGCGGATCAGGAACTTGACGACGCGTCCCTCGTCCTCGAGCGTCATTGTCAGGTTGCGATCCTGTTGGGTGACCCAGTTGCCGATTGGATGTTCGGTGACACCAGCCAAGAAGAACTTGCGGCGGTCGAGGTCGATGAAAAACAGCACGTAGAGACGACGCAGCGTGATCGTGTCGACGTGGAAGAAGTCGCAGGCGAGCGTGCCGGCTGCTTGTGCGCGAAGGAACTCCCCCCACGTCGGTCCCGATCGGCGCGGCGCCGGTTTGAGGCGATGTCGTCGAAGCACGTTGCGCACGCTCGTCGCCGAGAGAATGACGCCGAGCTTCCTCAACTCGCCGACGATGCGGAGATAGCCCCAGCGCGGGTTCTCCCGCGCGAGCCGAAGGACGAGTGCGACGACCTCGGCATCGAGCCCGTTCGGAGTGACCTTGTCAGGACGCGGGAATGTCCAATACTTGCGAACGAGCTCACGGTGCCAGCGCAGCAGTGTTGCTGGGGTGACGAGGAAGGTGGCCCAACGTTCGCGCGGGAGGAGTCGCGCGAGCGTCGCCAGCACGGCGCGATCAGTGGCGGAGAACCGGGGACGCGCCACCTGGCGTCGGAGCACGGCGAGCTGATGACGAAGGACTGCGATCTCGACGTCCTTCTCTTCTGGACTTGGACCGATTCCAACGAGGCCGAGCAGCTTTCGAACGAGCAGGAAGGTTACTGAACAGCCCATGAGGCCATCGTGGCACGTTTACTGCGTCCCTGGTCAGGGCCTGCTTCCTACGCTTGCACCCCACAGGGATACATGTCTCTATTGGAGCACCCCCAAGTGAACTCCCCGCGAACGTCTGGGGCCCAGGGCTGACGAAGTGGCCCACCGGGCGTCGGCAACCCTCGGAGCGTCCCCTCAGGGCGACGAACAAGACCTAGCGGCTCCGCTCCACAACCTCCCCTACCGCCACTCGCTTCGCTCTGACGGGCCTATCGCCCCCTGGCGGCATTGGCGATGCGCGCGCGTCGCCGGCACAGGCCCACGCGTACTCCTGGCAGATCCATGCTCAACCTCACGGCATTGCGATTGGAGGTTACGCTCGCCCTTTGAAGTTGGGGAAGCAATGGAGGCAAGGTGCCAACCCACTGCTGATGGCTACCCCGACGTGAATGCCCACTGGTTCTGAAGGTGAACCTCCTCGGCGTTCTACCGACTCTTGTGCAGTGGCGAGGGCCTTGCAGCCTGGTGCCTTGTGGAACGCGGTCGACCACGCCGAACGGTAGACGTGTGACGGAAGATCGCGAGGCTTGCAGCGGTGGCAGTAGGCAATGTTGTCAGGGTCGCAGGGAGAGCCAGTCGTCCACTCTGCCAATCGCATGCAGACCTCCTCTTGGCAGGTAGGGATCGCTGTCGCCTCTCATCGCACTTATCGAGGATCTCACGGCCAGGGGGCTAATCAAGCTACGGGGAAGGAGAGGCAACCAGATGGCAACCGCACGGCGCTGTGTACCAGTCAACGATGACGACTTCCGATTGGTCGAGGAGGCGGGAGGTACTCGGACTTCACGATGTGCCCATCCTCTCGTTCTAGGACCCATACCGATCCTTTTTCCCGTGGCACGTCTTCTCCGAAGAGTTCAGGAACACTCTTGGAGAGTTCCTCTTGCAGGGCATGAATGACCTCCCCGTGAGTGCAAATCACCAGGGCACCATTGTCCTTTCTTGAAACTCGCTGAAGGTAAGTGCTGGCTGCTCTGCCAGCGGAAGGTATGAGTCGCTTCGTCCCTTCGATGCGTAGCCCCAGTTCTTCGGCCAATGGCTTCACCGTTTGCACGCAACGTACGTAGGGACTCGACACGATTCGGATCGGGGAGAAAGGTATGAGCAGTTTCCCGATAGCGTCGGCCTCATCGAAACCTTGTGGACTAAGCGGGCGCAGGCAGTCGTCGCCACGCCAGTGCCGCTTGGACCCGGCGTGTCCGTGGCGAACCAGCAGTAGAACCACCATCGCACTTTAAGGCGAGAGTATTTCGTACTCGACGACGCGCGTCCCGGCAGGCACGCCCTGAGATTATCCAAACTGAGATCAGGGCCACCAGGGGAGAAAGTCCCAAGGTGAGCGTCAAGAGACGCTAGGTGACGGCTACTTCCGTTCGTCGACGGTCCCGCCGCCTCTTGACTCCGTAACCAATGCCACCCAGCGCAAGGGCGAGGAGCGGCAACAGCAATGGAGCAGCGACCTCGGGCGTCCCCGTGCCGGGAGAGCAGGAAGAGGTCGTCAGGCCAGCAGCAACGTCAGATTGCGTCAGGTCGCCGCAAGAGTAGAAGGCTTGCTCCGCTGCGGTCATAGTCACGGCTCCAGGCACATTGGAGTTGACTTCATTGATGCCGTACTGTTCAAGGGGCGCGCCCAGGCTCGCCTCTCCGAGTTTGGGCGCCTCTTGCTGTCCAAGGGTAAGTGCGTAGTTGAGAAACGCGCTCATCACGGCGCCCTTTGCCGACGACCAACCAGTCGTCGGGGTTAGCAGGTAGGAGTAGGTCGAGGGGTTATACACATTCGGGCCGAGACCGTTGAAGTCGAAGAGAGGCTCTCCATTGGCGGCTTGTGCGTCGTATGTGAGCGCTGAGGTCACGTCGAGAGGAGTGGGCAGAGTGTAGTCGCCACTGGCGTTCTGCACGGCTGCCACAGCCTTAGCGGGGTTGCTCCCAGTGAATCCAGAACCGGCCGCGTAATCTTCCTGCACCGCGCCAATGCTGCCGGAGGTGTTCGCCACGTTCGATGCCACTGCAAACGTGTTCTGCTCGTCGTACCCGTTCCCCGGCGCTTGCCAGTTGGCGCCTGGTGTCGTCGCCGAGATGGCCACGCCGCTTGGCGGTGGGATGCCCGACATGTTCTGCGCGTACTTGGCCCAGACGGCTGGCTGCTCGTCGATGCAGTAGCTCTCCAGAGCGAAGTTCGTTCCCGCTGCGTCGTTCTCTGTAACTGGTTTCACCGCCAGGTTCGGCAGCGTGATCCCTGTATTGGAACCATTCAGGTGCAGCGCAGGGTCGTCCCAGTTGGTGATCTGCCCTGTCAGGAGCATGCAGATGGTGTAACTCGTTAGCTGCAACGTCTGCGTCAGGCCGGGGATGTTGTACATGAAGGCGACCCCTGCCCCAGTGATCGGCACGTACGTGAAGGGAAAGGTCGGAGCGGTCATAACCAGCCCACTATTGTCGCCGTCGGAATAGGTCAGATCACTGACCGCAAAGTCGGCGGTCTCATTTGTGAACTCGTAGCGACCCTGATCGGACGAGCTCGTTGCGTAGTTGACATTCAACGAATAGGGGGTGTGGCTCACGTCGGTGATCCACTGAGTCCCTGCGAACGACGAGCCGGTCCCGTTTATGACTGTCGCAGCAGATGCCGGTAAGGGGGCGACAAGTGGCCCGACTAGCACCAACAGCCCGAAAACGGCTGCAAGAGATGTGAACCGGCTTCCCACCCGATGATGACGACGCAATCGAGGCGCACGACAATAGCTGCCATCCCGCCACAAAACTCTTGCCATTTTCCATGCCTAGCACGCTTGTCTGACATTGGATCAATGGCATTGCACCGATGTCACACGGCGTCACCAACAGTTCATTGCTTGTTCTCGCCGAGTTCGGCAAGGTGAATGCGGCGGGGACACAGCAGGTGCTAGAGGCGTGGCGTTGGCGTCAAGACCATCCTGCGGCTACGGTCCCGCGTGTGAGCGAACGCTACGGCATGGTGCTGCTCCCGAGCACCTCTCATGATCCAGACGCAAGCAACTCGACCGACGAACTTGTGGCCCAGCGTCAACGCGACGGTTGGCAACTCGTTTCGTCGCGGGTGGATCAGTAGGTGCCGAGGTTATTGTGTTTCGGCGTCCGGATGATGCCGTGTTGGAATTAGCCCCTCCACGTTGTCATCGCTTGCGTTGCGCGTACTTTCGCATCTGTATACCTGCACCGTTTACTGGTAACCGTACGCGATGCCCTTCGGTGTTGCCCTTCGGTGTTGCCGAGAGTCTGTCCCCGGTTTTGGAGGAAGACGCTGGGCCTCAGGCCAATGCCGTGACCCTTCGTCCTCGACGGCGAACGACCAAAAGAACCGGAACTCCGACGATGAGTGCTGCCAAAGGCAGCATCAGTGCCACAGGAGCCTCAGGCGTGCCTGGGTTGGGCAGAATCGACTTAAACGAGGGCAGGCACAACTGGTCGGCGAAGGTGACGGTCACCTGCTCTGGTGTCGGACCGGGTGTCGTGGCCGGGGGTGAGAACTGGTTGCCCATCAGCACGTTGCGGACTGCTCCAAGTGGATCGGCAACGTTTACCGCATAACAAAGAAGATGCGCCCCACTCAAGTTGGATGCATGGTACGACTGTCCGGTGGACAGAACCGTCTTGTTGACTGGGGCGCAGATCTCGACCGGGTCACCAATGGCCACACTTTGGTCGGTTCCGAACTGGTCCTTCAGGGTAATGGTTGCTGGCTTGTTTGCGAAGTTCGTCGCGCCCGCCACGGCCGACACGCTGTAGCACTGGTAGTGGTCTTCGATGCCCGTCTCTGTCGGTGGGACCGCTGACGGCCAAGGACTCGGGACCGAACCTGGCATGATGCCCGGATCATTCGGATCGTACTTCCACGACGGGACGCAGAGCCGCGTCGCCGCTCCGACCGTGAGGTCTCCCGTTCCGAACTGGTTCTGGACCGAAACCTGGACGCTCGGTGTCGTGCGGGTATCGGGGAAGCAGAGTTGGTGGAGGTAGGGATTCTGTACCGGATAGCTCACGCCAGACGGCAGCGTCTTGGTGACGGGATTGCACATCTGACTGTCGTCGGTCACCGACGGACCCGGAGCCGTGCTAGGGAGCACCGAAGAGTCCGTACCGAACTGGTCGGTCAGGCTGACAGATGGGGGCACGAAGCCTGAGTCGTCCGCGACGTGGTAGCAGAGGTAGTGATCGAGGCCACCCGGCTGACTTGGGGGATTGGGGCACTGGCCGACTCCCGCAGGGTCGGGGATGCAGGCCACATTATCGCCCTCGTCAGAGCCCGCCCCCGCAGCGACGCCGGTAACGCTGTCCACCACATTGTTGTTCGTATCGGAGAACCACACGTCCCCGGTTGTCGGCGACGTGGGGACTATGGCAAGACCGTGGGGGCTGTTGAGAGCGACAGTGGTCGCGGGATTACCGCTGTAGGGGAACGGGATCCCGGGAGGCACACTACCCGCGATCGTCAGCAGGGTTCCCGAGGATCCGACTTCTCGCACGAGGTTATTGCCCGTCTCGTCGTAGAACACGTTGCCAGCACCATCGAGGCGAACGGCATGGGGCATGTTGATCGGGCTGGTGGCTGGCGAGCCGTCGGGCGAAAAACCGGGGGTCGCAACGGGGCTGCCGATGAAATCGGTGATGACCCCGCTCGCGACCTTGCGAATCTCGTTGTTGAAGGTGTCGGCCACGTACAGACTCGACGTTGCGGAGTCGTAGGCGACGCCGT
Source organism: Acidimicrobiaceae bacterium (assembly GCA_003160635.1). Classification (GTDB taxonomy): domain Bacteria; phylum Actinomycetota; class Acidimicrobiia; order Acidimicrobiales; family RAAP-2; genus Bog-473. Next base: position 8,909 of record PMLV01000225.1, read on the forward strand.
TCGGCTCATAGAGGTGGGCACTGAGAGGAGGTCCGCCGTTGCCGCTGAATCCAGCAGAGTTGAAGGTTCCGGCAAAGACCGACGGGAATCCGCCGAAGGGAATCTGCCAGACCACCTGACAGCTGTCGTCGGCAACGTACACGGTACTCGTCGTCTGGTCGACGCTCAGGCCGACCGGGGTGCAGATGGGGGCACCCGGAAAGATGGGGATGAAGTTCTCCATGACCATCGTCGTGAGATTGACGACATCCAACACATGGTTATCGCGGTCGGCTATGTAGAGCAGGTTGTGCGCCTGGTCGACGGCAAGGCCGTGTGGATGATCGAGCTGGGCGGCCGGAGCGGGTGTACCCGCGGGACTTGGCGCGCCACAAGCAGCGGCGATGTTCACAACGACCTGGATGGTGTGTGTGGCAAGCGACTCTTCCAGGACGTCGCAGTTTGTTGTGTCAGAGATGAGGACCGAATCGTTGTTGGGATCATAGGCAAGACCATGGGGGCTGTTGAGCGCCCCCGAGGTGGCCGCACCGGGCCACGGTCCGAATCCAACGGCGCCGGTCCCGGCCACGGTCGTAATGGTGCCAACCGGGAGTGCCTCAGCAGTGCTCGAAAGGCCTAGGACCACTCCACAAAGAAGTGATGCAGCAGCGACGACGGGCATAATCCGAACGCGGTGATGAGTGAAAGCCTTCACGAATCCACCTTTCCAGTGGGATCCACCGTTGCGCTATAGCGTGCCCCAAGAACCGAGAATCGGTCGAATGAGCTAGGACATCATGGCCCGCCGATGAACCTCCGTTGCCGTGCAACTCCTCTGTCGGAAGAATGAGTTCGCAGCAATGGGAAGTCAATGGCTTTGCGCTGAATGCCTGACTTGTGGTGAACAGTTCAATCACGACACACGTTTGTCGCAGTTCCTGCGAACTTGTTCACTTTGCGGGTCTACCGACGGGATTGCTTACAACGATCGTTAGCTGACGTCCTAAGCCGCCCCGCGAATCGTCCGCGTCATGCGATGCGCGCCTCGTCCGGCGTCATGGGCGCGCTGAAATGTCGGTCCCATCATGAGGTGTTGGGAGCCTCCACACTGACCGGAGGATAGTCACGGTCCGATAAATCTGCGATCGTATAGGTCCCATGCTGTCCATATCGCTTCTTTCGGGTCATAGCCAACTTCTTGGTCACTGACGTCGGCCAGGGAACACCAGTTCGCATCCTTCGGGGACGTACCTTCAAGGCTGACTGGATTTATCGAGAATGAACGACGGGCAACTGGGTCTTTGCCTTCAATCGTCTTATCACGCACCAAGCTGGTGGGTGTGCGGTGTGATATCCAGCGTGCTTCGTGTCCATCGTAGGGGTCGCTGTACCAGCCCTCCATTGCGCCTCCTGTGAACGGTTCAATCTCTTCGGGTTCCGGCGAAGGATCGTTTCGACATGTCGGCAAGAGGGGACTACTCCTGGCGGAAGAGCAGCAGCACAAGAATGACGGCGCTTGCAACGATGAACACTGGACCGAGACCCCTCGGGATTGTGCGGGGCAATGCCACGATGCTCAGAATCGCAACGACGAGCCCGACCGTGACCCAACCTGGGCTGCGATGAGGGGCATTGTTTCGTGAGGAGACGCGGTTTGGAACGTCACGTCCGGTTTCCTTAAGGCCGTACCTCATATTCGTCGCGCGGCCCGGTAAGTGAGGGAGCAGGCAACGACGGGGCTATGGAGGTTCCCCGTCGTTGCCTGAGCCGGGGTGGCTCGCCCCAGCGTCACGGAGCAAGACACCCACGAGAGGTACGATGAGCGTCTGCATCCGTGCGTCAACTCCATCAAATACAACCGTACGCTGCCAAGATGAACGATCCGCGAATTGATCGCGTCAAGGAAGCGCAGCGGAGTTAAGGCTTCGTTGTACCGATTACTCCACCCGTCACTCGGCTCGCAATCGGAGTGGCCAGCTTTCGAGCATCAACGGGAACTGACTCTTCGGTATAGCGATTCCCGCCGGGATATGTGCAGTACCTGTTAGCTCCAACCGATGTAACCGCAGTTCGTAGCGACTCAGACCGCGCTCGTCTTGCCCCTTCGCCGCCGGATCAGGAGGAACGCCCCAAGCCCGACGAAGCCAGCGGATGCCGGAAGGAGTAGGACCGAGGGAGCCTCGGGCGTCGCTGCCCCCAGGACCGTGTAGGTGGCACAGGCTTCCACGCTCATCGAGTCCGTTGAACCGAAGGCGACGCCCGATCCCGTTCCAAGGGAATGCAGCCCGGCATTGAAGTACGCAGCACTGAGAGAAACTGAGCTGGTCCCCTCGTAGTCGCTGAAGTCGGTCACCGATTGCGTCTGCTCGGAGGAGTTCAACTGCGCACTGTCGTTCGCCGTTACGACCGCAGCGGGCGCAGTGGCCCAAGGTGCCGCCACAATTTGGGGGAGGCCAAAACCGAGACTGTTCCAGCTCGGGTCGATCTGACCCAACCTGGTCTCGACAGAGATGGCATCGGAGTCCGCGGCCGCGACCAACCCCGCAGGAACTGCCGGGGCCGGGTCTCCGGCACTGAATGTGCCACCCGTGCCGGTGAAGCCGGCATTGCTGGTAGGCGCTGTGTTCACGTAGGGACCCAGTGCGGGGAGTCCAGGCCCCGACATTTCGACGAGCACGTTATCCCCGGATGCGGCCGCCGTGTACACGGGAGTTCCACCGAACACGATAAGTTCGGGCCCGAACGTATGAGTGAACTTCAGTGAGATCTGGACGCCCGTGAGGTCGGTCCCGTTGTACTGGGGAACCGTGAGCGGTTCGGCTGTCACCGTGGGGGAGGTGCTGGGCGTCAGTGTTGCCGAGGGACCACAAACGGTCTGGGGTCCGTCGGCGCCGGCGATTCCGGCGGAACCAAGGGACAGACCCCCCAGCCCTCCGGTGATGAGTGCAAGGCCTGCCAGCACTCCAGATGGTTTGCGATATCGGTAGCGTCCGCCCAGATCGTTCATGCATGAGGTTTAAGAGAGGCGTCCGCCCAACGCAAGGGGGCGGACCCAAAGATAAGATTCCGGTAACAACAAAATCACCAACCGGGGCCTTCTATGTGACGCCGACGTGACAACCTCAAAGGTAGCGCGTACCGATTTCGGACTGACGTGTTCGGATCGAGGGGGAGGTAATGCTCGACTGGAAGTTGGCTTGCATCCATCAACTCCACTGGGACTCACCATAAGAGAGCAAGATGAACGGCCGCGAAATGGGTGCGACTGGGGTGCGGAGCGGAAATGAACTCTTCCGTGCCGCCCTTAGCTCACTCGTCACCTCCCCGCTTACACCATTCTGCTCCTTCGTCGTCGAGCACAGACTGGCCGTCGGATATGACAACCTTAACCAGAGGGCCATTGAACTTGGTCACTGACGAACGGGAGGCCACGCCATGACGGATCACGACGGGCCTCGATTTCGAGTCTTCGATGTCGTCCAGATTGAGGACGTGGCACCAGACCTAACGGGCCAGATGGTGGTGGGCGAGGTGAGACGGTACGACGACAACACATACCGCTACAGCGTCTGGGATGTGGATAGGAATAGCGACGACTGGAACGGACTCTACGGAGAGATCCAGTTGGCTCATACGGGTGAACGCGTGGACAAATCTGTATTGGACATTCCCGGTCCCTTTACCCATAGGGACATCGTGATCGTGTCAGCGGATTACGAGGACCGGGACATTGCGGGCCAAACCGGTGTCGTCGAGAGTTGGTATGAAGGCGATGGAGTTCACCCGGTGATGATTCTCGTTCGGTTTGACGAGCTAGCGCGTTCTGATGTCATAGTAGTCGGTGCCCTGACTGCCACAGGAGGTCAGGTTCCTCGACCAGTACCGGACGGCCGAGCCACGACGAGCGCAATAGTCGCAACAGATGGATCTCTCTTGGGCAGAGAGGATTACGTGATCGTGGATGGTACAGAGTTCTACCTTTGACGCTGACTGCAAAGCCAATAACAGAATCTGCTCCGACGTCGATCGAATGGGCGAACTCGAATGCACCAGCTCGCGGGGCTGGTCCGCAGATGCAAGTCAACCGGCGTTGCGGCCATGTCACACTCGTCACGAACAGTTCATTGCTCGTTCCCGCTGCTGTGTCCCCGCGGTGAATACCGCGGGGACACAGCAGGTCCTAATGGCGTAACGTTGGCGTCCAGACCGTCCCGAGGCTACGGTCCAGCTTGATGGCGGAACGCTACGGACTGGTACTGCTCCCGAACAGTTCCCAAGATCCCGAGGCCAGCAGCTCGACCGAAGACCTTGTGGCCCAGCGGCAACGCGAGGGCTGGCACCTCGTTTCGTCGAGGGTTGACAGCGAGGGGTCCGAGGTTATTGTGTTTCGGCGTCCCGCCTGACCCCTCATCTTCAAGCGAGCTGGAACGAAAGATCGAACCAGACGACTCAGCAGTCATCGCGAGATTCGATGCCCATGAAGATGCCAGTACGTTCATTGTGAGCCACTCCTTCTCACCCTTTCAACGAGCCGCACGTTGCATCAATCCAAAGTCCCTTACAGGCGGCGACGGGGGATTGGGGATACCCCGTCGCCGCCTGGGCACGCGTGGAATGAACACAGGCGTGCGCAGGGACATCAATCAGTGGCAGGCACCTGAGGCGTCTGCTCACTGGCGATTGTGAACCTTGTAGGTAACGAAACGTAAAACCCGTCGTCGCCGCGACCTCTTGCGGTGTAAATACCCCCGTAGACCAGATAGCCGAGCATCGGAATCTCAGCCGTCTCTCCTTAGCTTTCGCTCGATGGCATCGGTCGTAACCGTATTGAACCGAGATGAACGACTCGCGATTCGTGGGCGACACTGACGCGGTACGGAGATGATCTCTTCCGGGTTGGGCCATTATCACCTGGTTGCCGCAATAGCCCTGCCCTCTAGCCCTGTAGCAGGCGACGAGGGGGACCGGCTGCCCCCGCGTCGTCGCCTGGGTACGCGGGAGCCGCAATCCCGCATCGGGTTCAGCGTAGGGGACCGAGGTGAACGAGACGCAAAGCAGTGGTGACTGGAACGCGGAGCGGAGATGAACTCTTCAGGTGCAGGCCGTGAGCACCTGTTCGCCGCAATCATCTTGTGCGTCTATGCGAACATGAGGGAAGGAGCAGGCAACGACGGAGGCTCGGGTTCCCCCGTCGTTGCCTAGACGGGGAGGAAACCCCGCGTGAACTGGACTGCAAACATTGAGTCGAGGGGGGTCGGCCCAGTGTCGTTCGTCCATTCGTCAACTCCATCGTCTCTTAGCGTAGGGAGGCTACATGAACGGCTCGCGATACGGAGGCGACTTCGACGTAACGTGGTGATGAACCTTTCCCTCCGGCAGCAACGGTGTAATCCTCGCGGATGCGAAAGAGCCACCCCTCTACTATCACTGGGAAGTCCTTCTTGGCGATCGCGATTCCCTGAGGATTACCTGCCGCCCCACTTCGCACAAGGTCATTCGTCGAGTCGGGGTCACCGACGAATGTCACCTTGTTGCCGTCCTTGGTGACACAACGCAGAATACCGAGGTGATGAGCGACCCCCATTTGCCTCCTTGACCTGGAGCTGTAGGTCGCCCATGCGATCTAGTGCCGCGTCAGGCAACGTTTGCCCGCTTTGGCCGCATCCTCGCCATGAGAGACCAGCTGACACGCTTGGGGTGGACCTAGGACGGGTAGCGGTCCTGGGGTACCTGCCGAGGGAGATCAAAGTGAGAAGCGATGAGGGCGGCGCTTGCCTCCGCGGAGCTATGGTCCGTGTCCACGTCGAGATCGACCGGAGGCTGTTCGGCGGCCGGTTGGGCGGCGATGCGACGCAGAGTCGGGACGCTAGCCAGCTTGTGGAACTCGGAGCGGCTCGGATCGGTCACACGCCGCTCTTGCTCGGCGTCGCTCACCCGGAGCCGCACGAAGCAGACGGTCCCACCAGCTGGGTCGACAGCGGCGCGGACGCGCATGGCGAACCCGGTGGCCACGGTGAACTCGGGCGTGAACGTGAATATCAGCGAGCAGTCGTGCCTCGCTGCCTCGGCGAACACAGCCAGCCAGAACTGCTCTCGCAGAAGCACGAAGGGCTCCGACCCGAACGGGAACATCGTCGTGAGCATGTCCACGACAACGTGATTGTGGAACACCGGATAACCGACCAGGTCGGACAGACGCCGGGCAGTGGTCAGTTTTCCGGCGGCCGCCCGCCCGTGTAGGAAGACGAGATTCACGGCTCGCACGCTAGCTCTGCAACGCATCCATTAGTGAAGGGTGTTTGATGCCGCGAGGGGACGCGGCGAGATGGTGCCATGTGGTCCAGGGTCCTTTCCGAGTGAGCGCAAACGTTGCCTGAGGCGGCACTAGGTCGGTCCAGGGAAGAATCTGGTACTCGATGATGCGAATGCTGCCCGACACCATACTGGGCACGATAGCGACTGTGAACGGTGATCGTTACGCGATAATGGTTGTCCGGTGAAACTCAATGATGAAGCGTTATTGTCCATTCAGCGCCCGTCGTACACAAGGAGCGCCCCGCAAATCGGGCGGCGACCCTCGCCGCGGTGTTCTCAGGACGCCGGTCGTCGCGCACCTCGATGTGAGCGCCTTCTCTTGGCTGCATAACAGACGCCGCCGAGCGTGAGGGCAGCAAACGGTAGCAGCACGGGGTTCGCTATTTCTGGTGTTTCCGCGCTCGGTTGCTGTTCAGACTCCACCCCGGTTAAGGGTCCGGTTCCGCTCAGGTTCAGAACGGGAACGGGAATGTCACTGTCGTTAGTTGCAGGTTTCGCGTACACTCCGTTTCCGAGTTGACCGTATGTGTCGTCTCCCCAACAGTCGACGGTTCCGCCCAAAACAACTGCGCAAGTGTGCCAGTAGCCCGCTGAGATGGCGGTGACATCACTAAGGTTCTGAACGGCAACCGGGTAGTCACTTTCGTTTACGTCACCGTTCCCGAGTTGACCGTCGGAGTTTCTGCCCCAACATTCGACGTTGCCGTCGGACAAAAGGGCGCAGGTGTGATACGCACCTGAGACAATCGCGGTGACTCCACTAAGTCCTTGGACCATTACTGGTGCCGCACTTAGATTGTCGGTGCCATTACCGAGTTGACCGTCCGTATTGTTTCCCCAGCACGAAACGGTGCCATCTGACGAGAGTGCGCAGGTGTCGTAATCCCCTGCGGCAATAGCGATCACGCTGCTAAGTCCTTGCACGACGACTAGGACATCGAAAGTCTGGCCAACGGCTGTTGAGCGCCTCGCTGATTG